>JAFZFH010000073.1 GCA_017555965.1 Bacteroidales bacterium | reverse complement strand
CATCAAGATAGCCGATGCTCTCAGGGCAAAAGGACTTCCGGTAAGCGTCCTTGATGATAAACTTGAAAACCAGGCGGAGATAAGGCTTGTCCTTTCTCTTATGAAATACATCGCGAGAATAGACAAGGGCCAGACTGTTGCTGAACTGAGAAGACTGATGAACGATGAGGATATTGAAACTATCCTCCTTGGCCTTGCAAAGCAGAATGATTGCGCTGATCTTCTTCAGCTTCTTAATGTGCTGAGAGAAAGATATCAGTATCATTCGGTATATGATATGGTCAAGGAACTCATCGCGGCTCTTGATCTCCGTCACCTGGTGTGCAAGTGGTCTATGGGGCAGAAGAGACAGACCAATCTCGATGTCCTTGTAAGCATGGCAGCTGCATTTGTTCAGCGTCAGAAAGAGGCTTCAGTGATGGAGTTCATCTACTATGTTGCTGATAGGGAAATCGATGTGCCGTTTGATAATACTGGTAATACCATCAAGGTTCTTACTTACCACAAGTCTAAGGGACTCCAGTGGAAGATGGTCATCCTGAATTCTCTTCATAGAGACTCCCTTGAGGATGGTGACTTCATGAAGAAGGACTTCTCGAAGATTACTGTGAAGACTACTCCAGATGGCCAGGTCTGCTTCAATCTGTTCCCGCCGGTTGATGTGGTCAACAAGCTGGTAGCTGCGCGAGTTCAAAGCGCAGAGAAGGCTAATGAGTTGTGGGATTTCTTGAAGGAGAAGAAGCGTGCAGAAGACCTTCGTCTTCTTTACGTAGGCTTTACGAGAGCGGAGAACTACTTGATATCATTGTCGTTTGGTGCAGTGCCGTCAAAATGGCTTGAGAATACAAGGGTAACCTTTAACTCTAGGGTACCGCAGGATCCAATTTGCGACGATTCTGCTCTTAATACAACTGGCTCTGAGACAATAGCTGTGTTGCCTTATGATAATGTGCTTACAAAGGTAGATGGTCAGAAGAAGTATATCTCTCCTAGTCAGTGCGAGGCAGATCCGCAGTCAGGTGTCCCTACATGTGAACTGGAAACGATAGCGGATAATATCGATGTTGCACGCTGGAGTATCGATGCGGATGTGTTTGGTACCTGCATCCACAATTATATGGCTGTTCACAGATGGTCATCAGATGAGAAATACGATGAGACTAATGTCAGGAATGCTGGTCGTGTGATTGAGGGATTCGGACTCAGCGGTCTTGTCTCAGCTGAGAACCTGGTAAAGCAGGCCGATGCCTTCTTCACATATCTTGAGAAGAAATACGGCAAGATAGAGACCATCGAGCATGAAATACCTTTCACCAGACGCAAAAGCGGTCAGGTAATCACCGGTGAGATCGACCTCTATGTTATGACGGAGTCCGGTAAGGGAATCCTGGTGGACTTCAAGAACCCTATGACCAGAAAGGACACTGATGACGATGCCCTTAAGGATAAGGCCATCAAGTACTGGCCACAGTTGGAGGCATACAGTGATGCGTTGTCTGAATCTGGCTGCCCAGTAAATCACGTAAATATCTATTACCCTATGATGGGTATAGTAGCAGAACTTAGAAAGTAGAATAAGTAAATAGGCATCCGCGAGGATGCCTATTTTGCACATTTGAAGGTCCCGGAATGAATTCTTCCGGTTGTCACGACAAAGATAGTAGTTTTATTTATTTTATAGAAACTTTAGGAATATCGCACCAACGGGTAGTATAGTGAGGTGACTGCTTCTCGCTGGTTGTCTTTATTCTTCCGCTACCCTGGACAGCGAGCTTGATGGCTCCGTCTCCGAAGGTACTGTTGATGGCATCAAGTGCTGAAGTGATCCTGTGCTCCTTCTCCAATGCTTCAGTATCCTCAAAAAGCGAATGCATCATGCTGCCTTGATCCATGATACCTGTGGCAATGACTCCGGCCTTCTTGAAGCCGTATCCTTTCTTGAACAGTTCCTTGGTCGCCTGTACGGCACTGGCAATGATGGTTCTTTGGTCAGAGGTAGGGGTGTTGAACGATACAAGGGCACTGGCATGGGCTTGAGGCTGATCCTCCTTGAAACGGTTCGTATAAGCGAATACAGCTATCTCAGTGGTTACGGAGTGCTGCTTGCGCAGCTTCTCTGCCATAGTGGAAGCGAAGTTGGCTATCTGCTCCTGCAGTTCCTTAAGGTCATATATTTCAGAGGAGAAACTCCTGGAGACGCAGATGGACTGCTTGGCTTCAAATCCATCCTCGAACTCTATGCATGGAATGCCCTGCAGTTCCTTCCATGTCCTGACTCCGGTAATACCCATCATCTTCTGAACGGCCTCCTGTGGAAGCTGAGTGAAGTCATAAGCAGTCCTGATATATCTTGCTTGAAGCTTGGCCGAAGATCTTCGTCCGATTCCCCATACATCCTCTATAGGGAACTTCTTAAGAACCTTCTCGATATCCTGCGGGCGATGCATGTAGCATCCTCCTCGTAGCTTCGGGTACTGCTTGCACAGCTTTGAGGCGATCTTGGCCAGGGTCTTTGTCGGGGCTATGCCTACTGAGACCGGAATAGATGTCATCTTCCAGCATTGTGCGGAGATATCCTTTGCGTACTTGTTGAAGTCTGTGTTATTGATACCACGAAGATCCAGAAAAGCCTCGTCGATGGAGTAGACTTCCACAGCTGGAGCGTATTCCTCAAGAACCCATCTGACTCTTTGGGACATGTCGCCATACAGAGCCATATTGCCAGAGAAGACTGCAACTCCGTGTTTCTCCACCAGGTTGCGGATCTTGAAAAACGGGTCTCCCATCTTGATTCCGAGAGCCTTGGCTTCATTACTTCGTGCAATGGCGCAGCCGTCATTGCTGGATAGGACAATGACGGGCTTTCCCTGCAGGTCAGGTCTGAAGACCCTCTCGCAGGAAGCAAAGAAGTTGTTGCAGTCGGCTAGTGCATACATGGGATTACTACATCTTCTTGATGACCCACGTCACTACTCCCCAGATGATGAAGTTGTTCTCGGGAGTCACCTCGATAGGTTTATAGGTGCTGTTGTGCTCATTGGCTGGCATCAGACGGGCGCTGTTCTCTCCAATCTCGACCCTCTTGACGGTGTATTCCCCGTCAATGTAGCATACTGCCTTGCAATTGTTGTATGGATCGACAGAGCGGTCGACAATGATGATGTCACCCTCGTCCATGCCGGCGTCAACCATGGAAACGCCGTCGACTCTGAAAAAGAATGTCGACGCCCGGTGTCTTACAAGAAGACGTATGAGGTCGAGCTTTTCGTGGATGTCTTCTGCCGGAGAGGGGAAGCCGGCCTTCACCCCTCCAAGAAGTCCGCCCTCATATGAGCAATCTTCGTCTATGCTGTGTGGTAGGAATTCATTCATGACAAAGCAAAGATAGATAAAAATTCCACCTTAATCCTCAAGGTCAGAGAAATCATCCCGGAATACATCCTCATAGTATTCTGAGTAGACTTTCTCATCTGAGGTTATGAATGAGGATATATCCATTATTTCTGACCTG
>JAFZFH010000072.1 GCA_017555965.1 Bacteroidales bacterium | reverse complement strand
TTCGGACAACCCTGACGAGCCGGTATCGTTCGCAGATGCTTCATTCAGCGTAAACGTGATCGACTGGACAGTGGTTCCTGTGACTGAAGGTACAACCATCTAATCAAGATCAATATGTTCAAGAGAGGATTATTCATGGCCGTCATGGCCATCCTCTCCTTGGCATGTACCAAGGAGAATCCCTCGGAGCAAGCGCCGCACCAAACGCAGATGGCGACACTTCAGGTGAACGTCTCTGACGTGGTAACTACAAGAGCCACATCTGTGAAGGACAGCCAGATCGGCGTAGGTGAGGGAGACATCCAGGTGTTGGTGTTCAACTCAGATGGCAACCTCGTTGCCTTCGGGAAGAACAACGCTTCTTCAAGCAACCTCACTATCAGCCTGCCTACCGGCGTGGTCAAGTGCTATGCACTAGTCAACAGCACCGAGAACCTGTCGACAGTTTCCAAGGAGAGCGTCCTTCTTCAGAAGAGCTCATACCTGAAGAACAACGCCACCTCCAAGATGGAGATGATCGGAAGCGCGACGAAGACCGTCTCAGCGGGAGTTAACAGCGTCACCATAGCGGTGAAGAGATTTGCCGCGAAGGTGCAGATCGACAAGATCACACCGGCATTCACATCTCCTGCCCACAAGGCTATGGAGTTCAAGCTGACCGGCATCTACCTGATCAACGTCAACGGTTCATGCCCATACAGCCAGGTGTCTACCGCATCGACCGACAACGGTCTGTGGTACAACAGGCAGAAGTACGTCAGCGGAGAGTGCAACTTTCTCATCAGCGACAGGTTCGACTCACCGGTAACCCTGCAGCTATCAGCTGATACGGTGACACCGTACACCACGTCGCATTATCTGTACTGCTATCCTAATCCGACCACTACTGACAGCTCAGCAGACAGCTGGTCCCATAGGTATACTCGTCTGGTTGTGGAGACCACCCTCGCAGGTAAGACCTACTACTATCCGGTCAACATCCCTACGCCAGCTGCGAACACCCTGTACCAGATCACCAATATGAAGATCACAGGACTGGGAAGCGACTCTCCTGACAAGCTCGTGGAGAAGGGAACGATATCAGTAAGCATCACCGTCACCGACTGGAGCACAGGCTTCTCCAAGGAGGTAGAGTACTAGAATTCTGGGGACGCGGGACAGGCGGGATTGCCTAGGCCAGGAGAGGGGCACGCAGAAGCGGGGCCGGCCACTCCTTTCAGGGGTTCGACTCCCCTCGTTCCCACCACATCAAACGATAAAGAAATGGCAAAGACTAAGACACTTATCATTCTGGCGGCATTGCTATCTCTGGCCGCCTGCAGCATCAAGGAGGACCGCACTCCTTGCCCGTGCTGGCTCTCGATAGACTTCACCAAGGTTTCCCAACAGAACGTGAACGTTGCGGCCTGGGGCGAGAGTGAACTGTTCTCAGAAAGGATAGCCGTCAAGGATTACCTTGAGGCTGAAAGCTACGAGAAGACGGTCCCGAAGGGATACGTCTACACCTCGGTGGTGAGCGGAGAGAGGGACATGCAACGAAGCGGAGCACGGCTCACCATCCCCCTTGGACACGATGCGGACAGCATCTATGCACATGCAGCGTCAGTGGAATGCCTTGGTGAATTTGCCAAGGATACCGCCGAGCTGCATAAGCAGTTTGCTAGGATCTTCGTGAGCGTAGAGATACCGGCAGGTCACGATTACCCCTATACGTTCACAGCATACAGTGACGTGGCGGGAATGGACATGAGGGACCTGTCACCGGTTGAAGGTGAGTTCAAGCATGATTTGAAACTGGGAGAAGACAACGTCTGCATGTTCTGCATCCCTAGGCAGAAGGAAGACGGAGGAGAGCTGAGGATCGTCATCTACGACAAGTGGCAGGCCATCGAGTCCATACCTCTGGCCGAGTGGATCGACAAGACGGGATACAACTGGCTCAAGAAGGACCTTGACGACATCTACATCGGCGTAGACTACGCCAAGGCCGAGGTCAGCATCACCGTCCAGGGATGGGACGAAGGCCTATCATTCAAAGTGGAAATCTAATTCTATAGTTCATCATGAGACGATTAATGACAATTCTATCGGCTGTCATCATGCTGTATTCCTGTTCAGCGGATGAGCAGCCGTCTATTCCTCAAGAGAAGGAAGACTCGGCATTGGTTACCTTCACCATCGGCATAGACCCGCCTGAAGGCTCCACCAAGAGCAGTATCACTGTGTCCTCACAGGTGGTGAGTGACATCAACCTGCTGGCTTACCATGAAGGAAAGCTGGCAGAAGTGCTTTACGTCCAGGGGTCGCAGAGCATCTCCGCAAATATGGTCAAGGGACGGACGTACAACTTCTACGCTCTTGCCAACGTGGGCAGGATCGACGCGCCGACTGATGAAGAGCAGATCAAGTCATATCAGCTGTCTGTGACATCCGCCACTATGACAGAGGGCTTCCCAATGGTCTGGAGCCTGAGCGACAAGACCATTGGTCAGAGCGGCAACAACATCAATATAACCCTGAGGCGTCTTCACGCCAGGATCAACCTCTCGGTCGACCTGTCAGACGTCAGCGGACTCACCATCACCGATGCACGCATATGTCAGGGAGCCGTAAAGGCATATCCGTTTCAGGACCAGAGCAAGGCAACCAGCAGCAGCGATGTAGCCGACGGAGATTACGCCAGCGCTGATGACGTCGCCACGCTGAACTCGGGACGGAGCGTGACGTTCTATGCATTGGAGAACTGCCAAGGCATCCTCCTGCCGGACAACACAGACCCTTGGCTGAAGGTACCGGAGGAACTCTCCAGCGGCTCGGAGCTATGTACCTACCTGGAGATAACCGCATCCTATAGCGGTGACTACGGCGGAGTTCAGGTACAATCTGAACGTCTGAAGTACCGCTTCTTCCTAGGAGCGGACAACTGCACGGACTTTAACATCGTAAGGAATAAGGATATCAACGTGAACCTCTGCATCAGCGAGGACAATGTCTTCGAGCACTGCTGGAAGGTAGACTTCGGGGTGGATCTCCCGGTGATCGAGTACGGGTTGGAGTGCACTCCTGTCTCGGCAAGCGTCAACGTAGGTAAGACAACTGCACTCAAGGCGGTCTACTTCAGAACCGCCAACGGACAGAGAGTCTGGGAGAGCGACTACACCTCTTACGTGAGCTGGAGCTCAAGCAACAACACTGTGGCCACTGTCAGTAAGGGAACAGTGACGGCCAAGTCACCAGGCACAGCGGTCATCACCGCATCGATAGGCAACATCCGGGCCGCATCTACCATCGAGGTCATCCGCAGTCAGAAGACCCTCACGGGGCTGACCCTGGAGACAGACCGCAGCGACTACTACGCCGGAGACTACGCCTACTTCACTGCCTGGGCATCATTCAGCGACGGCACAAGCGAGGACGTGACCGAGCTCTGCAGCTGGGACTGCTACGACGACTGCCTCGGGACTAGCACGCCGGGCGTGTTCATCGCCGGCAACAGCGACGAGAGCGGCACCTTCGAGATCTACTGCGAGTACACATACGAAGGGGTGACGAAGTACGCCTCACTCACCTTTGACGTGGAGTACCTGTCGGAGGGATTCACGCTAAGTTCCACTACGGCCCCATGGCAGAAAGGAAGTCTCAGCATCACCATCAGTGACCCTGACAACAAGGGCTGGAGCTTCACCTCGGATGATGAGCATTTCACCATGAGCGGCGGAGCGTCAGGAAAGGGCAACGCGACTCGCACCCTCTCATTCGATACCCTATATAGCGGCGGCACGTACAAAGTCTATGTGCACATCGGTTCAAAGACCTACTCGGCGACGATCACACGCAAAACCGCTCCGACAAATACCTATACCGTGGACTACTGGTGCTATGCCAGAGTGACATCAACGGGGAACAGTTCCGGAGATTCAGGACCGGGCACGGCCGAGGTCTACTTCAGACTGGCTTCACCTGCCCTTCAGGACATGACCATCTACGATAATCACGGCAACGCCTACACCATCGCCAAGGGAGCGTATGAGAGCGCGAAAAAGAGCATCTCCATGGACTACATGCCATACGACGACCTGGTTCCGGACTTCTTCTACGGCAAGTCCATCAGTCCTTCGGTAGTGACCACATACAGCGAGAGCGAAGGCATAGTAAAGTATAGCTATGTATTTGATTACTAGAATATCACAGACAATGAAAAGATTATATGTAAACATTCTTTCTTTTACCGCACTTCTATGCAGCTGCAGCCCCGCCGAGGTGCTCCTCCCAGAGGAGCCCCAGGCGGAGCAGCCTGTAGCCTTGGAGCTGTCCATGAGCACGGCAGAGCTTACCAAGGCACTCATCAAGGACACGAGGCTTCCTGACGGATCCTCCGTCGGAATCACGATAAAGGACGACTATGGTGTATATACCGGCGAACTCTTCAGCAATGTTAAGTATACAGCCAATCAGGAATCCGGAAACCAGGTATGGTCATCGGATTCCCCTGTCATGCTCTCATCAGAGACAGGTACGGCATACGCCTACTATCCTTACGCAGATGCATGCACTGATATCTCGTCCATCTCCATCAGGGCCAATTCCACAGTCCAGACCGACTTCATGTGGGGCATACCGGTATCGGTGAGCAAGGACAACAGGAAAGCCACTTTAGTGATGAAGCATGCCTTGGCTGCCGTAAGGATAACCTATGTCAGAGGAACTTACTCGGGAACAGGCAATGTTTCCAAGGTGTCTTTCGGAGGTAATTGTATCGCGGTAGCAGGAACCCTTGACGCCACGGACGGATCAATCTCTAACCTTGCAGGCAAGGGAACAATGTTGACTCCTCCTCAGATCACCACGACACTATCGTCCACTCTCCAGGAATTCGAGTTAATCGTCATTCCTACTGGAGAGAAGCAAGGAAAGATCGTCATCACCATCGACGGCAAGGACTACACGCTTGAGTTCGGAGACATAGACCTTCGTCAGGGACAGATAACCCAGTTCCACCTGACGGTCAACGACGGAGAGCTCTCGCTTTCTGATATCACCGTCAGCGAGTGGACCTATGCGGATTCCAAGGACACCGCCATCAAGGTGACTGACAAGGTGACCCTTACCGGCAATCTAGACGACATAGCGGTATACAACTCCGTGGTGAATGGTGTGGTTACCATCACTGCTGTTCCGAAGACAAAAGGCACCTTCAAGGAGGTGGAACCGGTCTCGATCAACTCCAATGCGACACTGTCGCAAAGCTGCGACATCCACACCGGAGTGCGTACCATCACGCTGACAAACATAACAGGCAACGTGACAGTCACCTTCTACGGGACCTACAGCTATGACCTTATAACGGAGTTCACCGTCAATGCCAGGGAATCAGTCAGGATGCTCTACCTCTATTTCAATTCATCGGACAAGGAAAAGATCCTCAGGATACGTGAGGGAGATGAAGACATACCCGTTACATCTACGCACTCATGGGATGAAGGAGGAAAGCATATATTGAGATACTCGTTCACCAATCACACGGTTCCCTACGACATGTTCAACGATGTCAAGGCAATCACAGCGATTGAAATCGGAGACTGCGTCACCGCCCTCGAAAGCTATGCCTTCAAGGGCACATCAATAGAGCGTATTATCATACCAGAAACAATTACTTCATTCGGTTCATCTCTCTTCTACAACTGCACCAAGCTGAAGAACGCAGTACTTCCGAAAGGAATCACGGAGATATACGACTCTATGTTCAGGGGATGTACATCCTTACAGAGCATCGACATCCCGGACGGGGTAACAAGATTCGGAGACTATGCCTTTGACCGATGTTCGTCACTGGCTTCCATCATCCTCCCTGCAGGAGTGACATACGTGGGCAACTACTGTTTCAGCGAGTGCAGCAACCTTCGCCACATCGTATCGCTTCCTATCAAGACACCTACCCTCGGTGGTACCTTCAGATACAACTTCACGAAGGTTGGAAGCAACGGAGTGCTTGCCGTTCCGGCAGCTGCCAAGACAGGCTCGAACTACAGCTATTGGGTAGCCAGCAACGTGAACCTAGGTTCATACGGATGGACCCTTGTGTACATGGACGAATAACAACACTAAATCTCAGATATCATGAAATCATTCAGAAGACTAATCAGCACAGCGGCCATATGCTCGCTGCTCGCAGCCTGCCAGGAAAGGCTGCATGAACCGGACACTCCTATAGGTGAGGAAAGTGTACCACTGGAGTTGGAAGTCATTGCCAATCCAGCAATAACCACCCGTGGACCTATTTACGACTCGTTCCTTCCGGATGGTGCCAGAATCGGAGTAGGAATCATTGAGAAATCCACTGACACATACAACGGGAAGACCCTGATGAACATTCCTTATGAGGCAAAGACAAAGGATGGAGCACAGGTCTGGGAGCCTGTGGGCGACCCGATACTTCTAACGAATACATCGGGCAATGTATATGCTTATTATCCGTATTCAGAAGAGATCACCTCGCTGAGAGAGATCCCGATCAAGGCATCATCTACCCATCAGGTAGATTATCTGCACGCCAAGAAAGTCAGTGGAAAGAGTAAGAGCAGCCCAAAGGCCAGCATCTACTTCTATCACATACTCGGAGTGGTAAGGCTTTCGATAACTCGAGGCACATACGAGGAGGAAGGCATAATCACAGCTGCTTCGGTGGGAGGAGAAGGCATTGCCGGCAAGGCCATGCTCAATACCATTGACGGACTCGTCACAGACTACGAGGACATCGGAGTCCCTATAGGACCACCCATAGAGCCCTTTGCTATATCATCTGAAGCGCAGTGGAGAGACATCATCGTGGTCCCTACCAAGGTTGATTCCAAATTAAAGATCGAGCTATGCATCGATGGCAAGAAGGTAAGCGTGGATACCGGCAGGAACACCACCATATCTGGCGGCTACATAAACACCATCAACATCACTATCGATAAGGGTTCCGCATATGTTACAAGTACTGATGTTACAGAATGGACACACGACAAGTTCAGCAACAGGATCGAGCTGAAGGAGCACACCGTGACCTTCGCAGGGAAAACAGAGGCACTAACCTTTGACTCAAGCGTGGACGAAGAAGGAAATGTGAACATCATTGTCGCTCCGCAATTCACCAAGGATTCGGAGATGAAGCCAGTGACAATCGACGGAGAGGCCACCCTGTATCAGAGCGTGGATGAGCAGACCGGCATCATGACCATCAAGCTCAGCGACATCAACTCTGACGTAACCATCAACTTCAACGGATTCTGGCTGTGGATGACCTTCGTGCACGAGATCACGGACATCAGTCAGCCGACACGAATCTATTACGGAGGATCGCCGGAGAGGATCAAGATGGACGGGCAGGAGATCGGCACGGAGATGTATTATCAGTTCGACACTGCCGGCGAGCATGTGATGAAGATGGCTATCGCAGACTATAAAGGATATCAGTACAGCTTCATGCAGTACATATTGACCCTTAAGTCTGCAATCCTTCCGGAAGGAATGGAAAAGCTGGGAGCCTGGTGTTTTCTGGGCTGCTCGAACCTGAAGGAAGTGTCTCTGCCGTCAACTCTCAAGAGCATCAGCTATCAGGTGTTTGAACGATCAGGCATCGTCTCCTGCGTTGTTCCTGACGGATGCAAGATGAGCTACGGAGTATTCGACGAGTGCCGCTCGCTGACATATGTAAAGCTTCCGTCAGACATGACAGCCATTCCTGATGGTACATTGGCCGGATGCAGCAGTCTGACCGACTTCGAGATTCCAAGCGGGGTGACATCCATCGGCACCTATGCATTTGAAGGCACAGCTATAACGAGCATTGCCTTCCCTGACGCTGTAAGCGTAATCTCTGATATGGTATGCAAGAGCTGCAAATATCTCAAGGAGATACGTCTTCCTGCCAACCTGACAAAGATAGGCACCCAGGCATTCAGCTTCTGCGAGTCAATCGAGAGGTTCATCCAGGCGGACGGTTCATATGAAGAGGGTGTATTCACAATTCCGGAAGGAGTCACGGAACTCGGAGAAATACCTTTCTACTTCCGATCTCCGGTCATCAAGACCATGAGCATTCCGTCAACTCTGGTCAATGTCGTGGACCGAAGCTTCTGCTGCCCGAATCTGGAGAAGTACATCATACCTAATGGAAACCCGATGTTCGACATCAGAAACAACTCAATCATTGAGACGGCAACAAACCGTCTGATTGCCGGCGCAATCCTGAGTACCAAGATCCACGAAAGCGTGACCACAATCGGCAAGGAAGCGTTCTATGAGTCATGCATAGCAAGCGTGGATCTACACGCAGGTATTACAACAGTCGAGGACTATGCGTTTGACTACTCGGACATAACTCAGATCATCTGCAGGGGAACAACCCCACCGACACTTGGAGCTTCACCGTTCAGACTCACGAACTACAGCGGCAGGATGAAGGTACCTGAGGAGTCCTTAAGTCTGTACAGAGCGACCTGGTTTCTTACTGATGTCGGTTACCTGGGCTGGACGAACTACAGATGGAGCCTGATAGCCTTAACTGAAGGAGAATAACAAATCTGCACGATTATGAAAAGAGACATAAAGAAAATGCTGGCCGCAGCGATCCTGTCTGCGGCGGCATGTTCCCCGATCGACATTCCTTCTGAAGTCCCAGGGAGTCGCAGTGAAGAACTGACGTTAAGCGTATACACAGAAGAGCCTACACGTGGAATGATCACAGACAGCATGCTTCCGGACGGATCAGAGATGGGAATCGCCCTCTTTGATAACGACGGAAACATCTATATGGGAAAGAACTACAAACATATCTACTGCAGTGCCGAGAATACTCAGGACGGGCAGATTTGGAGTATCAAGAACAATGTATTACTCGGAGAGCAGGAGGCTATGCTATACGCATACTACCCATATTCCGAATTTTCAAGCGACATCAGGGATGTCTATGTTGACTTAAACAGCTATAAACAGGATGATTTCATGTACGGAGGGCCATATACAGGTCTGACGGCAGACAACAGACATGTCAATATACATCTCAAGCATGCTCTGGGAGCAGTAAGGGTATGCACTCGTAAAGGTAATTATGACGGTCCAGGAGAAGTCAGAAGCCTCGGAGTCGGAGGCAGCGCAGTGAAGACCAGCGGACGGTTCGACGTGACGCAGGGTAAATTCACAACCTTTACTCTCGGAGGCATAATATATCCGACAAGCTCCTTCCAGCTCTCAGAAGAGTCTAATGCACAGGATGTCCTGCTCATCCCGACCGGTGTACCGGGTGAACTGGAAATAACGATGACGGTTGACAACATCATATTGAAGACAACCATACCGGATTTTCTCCTTGAGGCGGGAAAGATATCACAGGTGAACGTATCAGTGGAATGGGGAAAACTGAAAGTCACTGATGTTACCGTTCAGCAGTGGTACAACTATAACAGAGGAACAGCTGTTGTTCCTGCAGACTACAGAGTCAGCCTGGATGGCAACCAGGAAGGTATATCCTTCGGCACATCGATTGACAGTAACGGAAACGTGACGATTACTGCAGTACCATACATATCGAAAGACGCCAAAGTCAACCCCGTGACATTCGAGGGCTCGGCGAAGTGCTCTCAGCAGATAAACGAGGATACAGGAGTGAGGACCATCAACATCCAGGACATGGAATCCAGTGTCACAGTGACTTTTAATGGATATACACTCTAAAGACCTCTAGTTAACTTCAGGCAGGACTACAACATGAGTAGTCCTGCCTGTTCTTACGTCACGTATTTTCCTCGAAGCTTCAACCAATGACTTAAAGACAATAATTTTGAGAGCAAATTTTGCATAAAATTGGTAACATTGTTGCTATTTTGAATTGAAAACAATATTTTTGCAAAAAATCTACAAGATTATGATTTTGAATTACGATTTCGCTAATTACAGATCTTTTAAAGAGAAGGCGTCGTTTTCTTTAACAGCAACAGCATCACAGGCTAAAAGTGACAACGTATTTACCTGCCAGCACAATGGTGGAGAAGAACGCTTGTTGAAATCTGCAGTGATATATGGAGCCAACGCATCGGGTAAAACCAGTGTAATATCTCAGTTATATTATTTGAGAGAGGAAATCAAATCTACATCACCAAAATTTGGAGGTGATGGAGTAGGTCTAGCATATACTCCATTTAGTCTTGACCCAGTAGCATCTGCCGGGCCATCATCAGTTGATCTTGAATTTATTGTAAACAACATCAAGTATATATACCATGTTGTATTTACAAAGAGCATGGTTTCAGAAGAGTCGTTGCACTATTATCCGAACAGTTCAAGCAAGGCGCTACTCTTCACCAGGGATACATCAAATGAAATGCACCGGCCAAAGTATCCTTCAACGCCAATGACTCAAAAGCCTATCTTTGATGTATTCAAGAACAAGCTCATATTGGCTAAGTTTCTCTACGATACACCGCACGAGCACATAAGCCCAGCTGCAAAATATTTAGCCAACATAAATATAGCTCACGGATATAATAAACACATGACTAACCTGTTGTGGGAAGAAAACAAAGAGTGGCTGTCTATCGATAAGAATAAGGCAAAGCTTGTCAATCTTCTTAAAGTTGCAGATCTTGGAGTCAGCGGTATGACCACAAAAGATGGACTGAAATATGACGACATAGAACTTATCCATGATGCAAAGGATTCATCGGCAAAGGTTAATACTGCAATCAGTATTCGCCATGAATCACTTGGAACTAACCAATTGCTTATCATTGGCATATCTATATTGAAGGCATTAGAAGAAGGGACACCACTTTTTGTAGACGAAATTGATTCTGGCTTTCACACATACCTTTCAGATTTTATCCTGCAATTATTTACAAATCCTCGCATCAACAAGAAGAATGCTCAGCTAATATTCACCACTCATGACATTAATCTTCTCGATGAGGATAAGATCAGAAGAGACCAAGTCTGGTTTACCAGCAAGAACCAATATGGTGAATCTGAGATATATTCACTTGCTGACTTTAATGGAGTGAGAGAGGATACTCCGTTTGCCAAGTGGTACATTGCCAACAAGTTTGGTGCTGTTCCTGAAATTTCAAACTTCGAAGATTTCTTCAATGAGTAGATCTACTGAAACTCGCGACCCTTCCTTCGCACTTATGCTTATATGCGAAGGCACTAGAACTGAACCCAACTTTTTCTATTGCCTCTGCAAAGACATGAAAGAACAAGGCGTACTTGGTTGCACATTCAAAGTACTTCCAAAGTCATCTTTTGAGACAGAAGATGAAGAAGTTAATGCGGACAGAGGTGACAGAAAGAGAACGACGAGAGAGGTTTTGCCAGGAAAGCCAATGAAGGAAAGCCCAAATCCACAATTCCCAGGTGAACAACCGTTAAACTGGGTCAAAGCAGGACTTGATTTCCTTTCGACCTACAATGAGGTATGGTGTATATTTGACAAAGACGGACACCCTAAACAAAAAGAGGCCTTTGAGCTAGTTAAAGAAAGCCAGACTGAGAACAAGAACATCAACATAGCATTCTCAAGTAGGAGCATTGAATATTATTTCCTACTTCATTTTGAATACATATATAAGGCATTCGAAAAGTCCGAATGCAACGAGAAACAATACAAAGGAAAAAAGCCTAAGACTGTATACTTTAAATGCATGACTGAAAATGCCATTAAAGGAAAAGCCTGCGATGGATCAAAATGCATAAACGGATATGCAAGAAAAAAGGGATATTGGGTCGAATCGAAAAGCAACACATCTCTATACCCTATTCTCAAAGACAGACTCTTTAAAGGTATCGTAAATTCAATTCGGCTCAGAAAAGAATCGCACCAGATAAACCCAGAAAGCGTTATATATGAACGTAATCCATATATAACGACAGATTACTTAGTGGCCCGGATTCTTGGCTATACAATTCAGGAAAACCAAACATTTGATATCAAAACAAACGGAACGTCTATAAGGGTTAATCTCGATGGGAATACCGTATCCTTTTACAATGAGGGCACCATTTCATATATCCTTCAATCAGGCTGCATAAGACTGCTTGACCCTTTCAATAACACCCATACGTCGTATAACGATAAGCCAATCCTTATTGAGCCGACGAAGAGCTATAGTATATCACTTGCCGACAAGCAAGAGGATCACCTCTTAATGCTATATATTAGCGACGAGAATTATATAATTGGCTAATTTTAAGGAGGCTGAGATGCAATCTTCTAACATCCTCACCTTTGCGCGTGTTTATCTTAGCATTTTTTACCATCTCGTAATATTCATTTGGACTCATCTGCTCTTCCTCGAACAGCGAAGCTATACTTTCCTGCATTGCTAGAGTCCTGTGTACTCGCAAGAACGAAGCGAAGGTACCGATATCGCCATTCTCAATCTTTTTGAGTGATGAAAGAGAAATGAACGAAGCCTCCGCCAGGCTCTGCTGGGAGATGTTTCTTTTCAGTCTGATCGCCTTCAATTTGATTCCAACACGTCGTCCTAGCTTGAGATCTGAAAGCATGTAGATATCTTCCATATAGATCAGAAATAAGCTATTATTGGGCAGATATACGTATTATGGTTTAATTTTTAACTATATTACATAGGATCAGAACGTAAAGCCGATCTTCACCTTGAGTGAGGGATCCAGTGAATCCCAGAAGTCAGGTAATCCTACTGTTCTGACTATCGCGGGAGACTCGCAGGATCCGCCACAAAGGTAATCGGCTCTTCCGAAATTCAAAACCTCTCCTTCAGTAGTAGAGAAGGAGCTTCCGAGAAAAGCCTGATGCAGTCCTGCAGACAGGCCTATATTCATTCTGCAGCGACCGATAACATGGAGGCTTATACCCAGATCCAAGGCTGAGAACCAACCGGCATTGCCATACTGGATGTAGCTGTCATCCATCTCGATATACTCGAAGCGGCCGTTGGTGAACCTGTCCTGGGAGTACTTCACTCTGCCGGCATCATTGCGCGTATACATTTCCATGAATGAATAACCCAGGTCCATCTGGACGTACGGAGTCACTTCCCTGTCGAGGAAGTCGCTGCGAAGACGGATGAAGACCGGAACACAGGTATTCTCTACCTTTCTTCTGACAGTGTCGCCACAAGTAAAAGTCTTATTGGAGTATGAATGAGCGCCAGTACCTACTGCCAAGACAAACTGAGGCAGGAACCTGTAGCCGATGGCGATATCGGTTCCGTATGAGGAGTTAGATTCGTTGTTCCCTCTATTGCCGTTAAAGACGGTTCCGGGAGCAAAGTCTACAGATACATATAAACCCCTACGGAAGTATTCTGGGACACAGTTATTATTTGCTGCTAATGCCGTCACAGACATTATCATCGTACAGATGCTTAGGGTAATGTATCTCTTCATATTGAAATTAGTTGTAAAATTGAAATCAATCCCCAAACCGCAATTCTGTCTGAATGACAAGAACAGCAGTCAAAATGGATGATAGTTTAAGATTGGTACTAGAGGATATCAGCAAAGCCAAAGCGGGAAAGAATTTCCCGAGTACGATCAAGATCATCATCTGAGACGAGAGCGGCAAGACTCACAAGAGCCATCTCGAGGCATTT
>JAFZFH010000071.1 GCA_017555965.1 Bacteroidales bacterium | reverse complement strand
GAAATGTAAATAAGCTACCGCAGTTCTTACATTTATACCTCTGGTGACCGCATTGTTTTCCCCATTTAATAACATCCAGGAAGCCACAGTATGGACATCTTTCACGACGACTTTTTGCCATAAAAAATAACTTTGATGAAACGGATTTCATCAAAGTTATTGTATCTTACTGTATTTTAGATTGTTACAGAGGTTTTACCAACTACTTTTGGCAATTATACCGGAAATAGTCTTTCCTGTCACTTCCTGATAATATTTCGTAAAGATCTCTTTTGTGGTTTTCTTAGTGAAGATACTTCTGCGGACATTCGCAGCAGTGTCCCGCATGATGCGGTTGCGCTGGCTTTCAGGGGATGATCCGGAACAGTCGCAGAGGATATATTTGATACTTCTCAGTGCTTCAAATATCCAGATGAACAGTCCCATGAGAATGTATATGAACGGGTTACAGCCGTTTGTGCCTTGATTTGGCCTGATGTTTCCGAGACTTGAATAGAATATGAGGGAACCCCTGACTCTTGTCGGCTTGATTGCAGCTTCAATACGTGAGGCTGTTGCATTGGCTATGTGTGTGATCTCAACATCAGAGTCTGTATATATAGGATGTCCGTTTCTGCTGAAAAGAGTTCCAAGAGCAATGTCTTCAGGTGTGAATGTGTATGTTTCGTCAAACCACCCATATTCTCTGAATATATCTGTTTTAGCAAGAAAGCATGCTCCGTTGAGCGTATATGTAAGGAATAGCCCATCCTGCATAGCCCATTTGTCTGGTCTTGTTTCGTCGACAAGGTGGAGATAATGCTTCAGATACCTGAAAGGAGTCCATGGTGCCCTGCCACATGTCTGTACTTTTCCGTCCGGAAAAACAATCTTAGGACTTATTGCTGCCGTCTCTGCAGGAACCTTGGACATGTCTTCTACAAGTCTGTCGATTACAGGCATGTTCATAAGCGTGTCGTCATTGACGATAAAGCAGTATTTTCCTTCAGCCAGTCTGAGTGCAAGGTTGTTGTTTTCTGCAAATCCCCTGAGTTCATTGCTTTCTATAATGGTTACCCAAGGATATTTCCCGGTCAGGAGTTTCAGATTTTCATCACTGAACATATATGCGGTGACGAAAGTTTCGTATGATACCGTGGTATGTCGTCTGATGCTGTCAAGACATGGAAAGAGGCATGAGACGTTGTTCATGCTTACAATGATTATGCTTACTTCGGGTTTCATATGGAATTCAAAGATAATAAATTTTGTTAAATTTGCGGAAGATTTGACTCATATGGGATATTTGCTTTCTATTATAATTCCGACTAAGAATTTGTTTGGTCTTCTTGAGCGTTGCCTTTGTTCTATACCGAGGCGAAAAGATATCCAGATAATTGTAGTCGATGATTCCAGCGATATGACGCCTGAACAAAAGGTACAGTATCCCGGTCTGAACGATCCTGGAGTGGAAGTGATCTTTACAACAGAGGCCAAGGGTGCAGGATATGCCAGAAACGTTGCTTTGAAGCGAGCTGAAGGCAAATGGCTTATGTTTGTCGATTCTGATGACTTTTTGACTGAGAATGCATTGCAGCTGATCGATACATATGCAGACTCTGACAATGATATTGTATTCTTTGGTATTGAAAGCCGTTTTTCCGATTCGCTCGAACCTGCATGGCGACATGAGAAGTTTGATAAGGCCTTCACTGATTATTCCGGTCTTCAATTGGAAAGTTTCCTTAGATATGGCTATACTGAGCCATGGGGAAAACTGATAAGAAGGAGCCTGGTCGAGGAGTATGACATCCGCTTCGATGAATCTATAGTTGCCAATGATTATAAGTTCTCAGTTCTCACGGGTCATTATGCTTCCGGTGTGGAGTTATGCCGCCAGCCTCTGGTCTGCGTGACCGTAAGGGAAGGTTCGCTTTGTGACGACTTTTTCGGAAGTGATGAGAAGACTCTCAGCCGTCTGCAGGTCTATGCGGGTGTGCAGCGTTTCTTTGATGAAAACAATATTCGTCTGGAGCCTTTGTTCCGATACATGCGAGGCGTGCGTACAAACAGGAAGCATTTGTTTACTGTAGCCTTGTCACAATGCAGAAATGCAGGATATTCATTGTTTGAGGTCATTTTCCGCTGCGTATCTGGCTATGTCCGCAGTAGAATGAAGAAGGATAATAAATTCTGTTGATGATGGGAAAGAAGTTGTTGGTCATAATTGTCACTTACAATGGTATGAAGTGGATTGACAGATGCTTAGGTAGTCTGCGTGAATCTTCATTGCCTGTTGATGTTATGGTGATTGATAACTGTTCGGTAGATGGTAGCCCTGAATATATCAAGGCTCATTATCCGGAGGTTATGGTGCATTGTGCTGCACAGAATCTCGGTTTCGGCAGAGCAAATAATGTCGGTCTGCAGAAGGCCTCTGAAGAAGGTTATGATTATGTTTATCTCCTGAATCAGGATGCTTGGGTGGGCCCGGATACATTTGAGTCTCTGACTTCTGCAATGCAGCGTCATCCTCAATATGGTATTCTTAGTCCTATGCAGCTGACTACTACACGGGATAAACTGGATCCTCGATTTGCGAACTGGTGTCCTGACAAGGCTGTACAGGAGTGGCGTTCATCAAGTTCCGGACGGATTCATGATGTGAAATTTGTGATGGCTGCTCATTGGATGGTGAGTCGTGAATGTCTGAAGAAAGTAGGTGGCTTCTCTCCTGCATTTACCCATTATGGGGAAGACGATAATTATATCCACCGTGCTCAATATCACGGATTCAGCATAGGAGTTCTTTCTGATGCATTTGCGGTGCACGACAGAGAGATGAGGCCGATGTCCAAACCGGCATCCATGCGTATGAAATGTGTGGCTTCTGTGGTTAAAATCAGCAATCCTCTTAACTTTCTGCCATTCAGGATGTTATTTCAGCCTATGGAGTTGTTGGCAATCAGCGTGAGATACTGCTCGTTGTCAGTGTTCAGATATATCTTTACACTGATCCGAGATTACTCCAGACTGAGGACCCTCCGCAGACAGTCGCTCCGGGATGGAGCTTTTCTAGAATCTGCTGAGTGATTTCGGAATGCCTGCAGTGAACTTCATCAGTTTTCCGGTCCACGGATGGATGAACGAGAGTCCCTGTGCGTGAAGCGCAAGTCTGCCGAATGGATTTGTCTGAGCATCGTATTTGCGGTCTCCTGCAACAGGATGTCCTATCCACTGTGAGTGCGTTCTGATCTGATTCTTTCTTCCTGTCTCCAGGTTGAATTCCACGCAGGTGTATTCGTTTCCGTCCTTCTGTACATGTTTCAGGGTGCGGCAATGGCTGGATGTGAATTTCCAGTCCTTGCGTGGCGGCTTGTTCCTGTCGTCGTTTTCACGGAGTGCGTAACAATGGACCTTCAGGGATTTAGGATGTTCGTATGTCCAGGTCTCGATCCATCCCTCTTCGTCCTCGATGCGTCCTTCGAGGATGGCGAAGTATCTTCTTTCCTGTACGGCTTCATCCCAATTGTCCTGCAATGCTCTTTTGGTCTCTTCGTCCTTTGCAAAGACGATCAGTCCGGATGTGTCGCGGTCCAGACGATGGACGATGAATATCCTTCCTTCAGTGAAGTAGTCCTGAAGCATCGAGTATGCTGTGATGTCCTTCCTCTTCTCTGTCGACATGGTCAGCAGACCGCTCGGTTTGTTGACAACAATCAGCCAATCGTCCTCGAAGACTATTTCAAGTCCGTCATTTCTTCTATATCCTTTTCCGTTACGCATGTCTTGTTCCTTTGTCTGCAAATCTAACATTTTTTTTGACTATATTTGCATGATTATGGATAATCTGCAGACAATATGGGACCCGTTGAGAAAGAAGAATGTGGCTCTTACACCAGAGGAAAGGGTCCGTCAGTGGTGCATCGGTGTACTTTCCAGAGATCTGGAAGTGCCTATGCATATGATGATGAGCGAGGTAGGATTCAAATTGGGTGGAAAGCAGTTCCGTGCCGATCTGGTGGTCTACGACAGAAAGGCAAAGCCGTTGGCTGTGGTCGAGTGCAAGAGACCTGAAGTCGAACTGGACCAGGGAGTCCTCGAACAGGCGATAAGGTACAACATGGTCCTGAATGTGTCCTATATGATAATAACAAACGGTCGGCAGACCTACGCATGCAGAAGGGGAGAGTCTGAAGGTAAAGTCAATTATGCCTTCATCGGAAAGGTGCCGTCTTATAACGAAATGATATGTCAGCAACAATAACACAAGGTTTTCTTGATCATAAGATATTTTCCATCGTGTCGGAGACAGCAGCCGAACTTGGCGTGCGTGCCTTCGTCATCGGCGGATATGTACGCGACTGCTTTCTCGGACGTCCGAGCAAGGATATCGACATCGTGGTGGAGGGAAGTGGAATCGAGCTTGCGGAGGCTGTAGGTGCGAAAGTCCACAGCAATGTGTCCGTATTCCGAAACTTCGGTACGGCCATGCTCCGTTATCATGGAATCGAGGTCGAATTCGTCGGTGCGAGAAAGGAATCCTATCGTCGCGACTCGCGAAAGCCGATCGTAGAGGACGGTACTCTCGAAGACGATCAGTTGAGGAGGGATTTTACCATCAACGCCATGGCCTTCAGCCTTCAGAAGGATGATTTCGGTGCATTGGTGGATCCGTTCGGAGGTATCAGGGACCTTGCTGCCGGCATCATCCGTACGCCTCTCGATCCTGATACGACCTACAGCGATGACCCGTTGAGAATGGTCCGTGCCGTAAGATTTGCTACAAAGCTTTCTACTGACGCACTTACGTTCAAGATTGTTCCCGAATCGCTCGAATCCATCCGGAGAAACAGACATAGGATGGAGATCCTCTCAAAGGAAAGGATTGTAGAGGAACTCAATAAGATACTTGTCACATCAAAGCCTTCCATCGGATTCAGACTTCTCGATCAGACAGGACTTCTGGACTACATACTTCCGCAGCTTTCCAAACTTAAAGGTGTGGAAAGTGTTGACGGAAGGGAACATAAGGAGAATTTCTCCCATACCCTCGAAGTGGTCGACAATGTTGCCGCTCTTGAAGTTGAGGCAATCGCTGAAGGCCGTCTGAAAGACTTCCTTTTCGAAGACGGAGTCGAGATGGAGAAGGTTCGCACGGAGCCTAACGTATGGCTCAGGTGGGCTGCTCTGCTCCACGATATTGCAAAGCCTGCAACAAAAAGATATGACTCGGCATTGGGATGGACATTCCACGGACATGAGGTTCTCGGAGGTCGTTGGATACCGAAGATCTTCCAGAGCATGAAGATGCCTCTCAACGAGAAGATGAAATATGTACAGAAGCTGGTGAGTCTCCATCTCAGACCTATAGCCCTTGTTACTGAGGAGGTTACGGATTCTGCTGTAAGGCGTCTGCTATTCGACGCAGGAAATGATATCGACGACCTGATGCTTCTCTGCAACGCTGACATCACGTCAAAGAATCCTAAGAAGGTGGCGCGTCTGCATGCCAACTTCGAGCTTGTGAGGACCAAGCTTGTAGAGGTGGAGGCTAAGGATGCGATCAGAAACTTCAAGAATCCTATTACCGGAGACTATGTCATGGAACTCTTCGGCATCTCTCCTTGCAATACCATCGGTCAGCTCAAGGAGTATGTCAAGAATGCTATCCTTGACGGAGACATAGAGAATACCTTCGAGGCTGCAGATGCCCTTATGAGGCAGAAGGCTGCAGAGCTCGGGCTGTTCCCTGTAAAATAATCCATGGACATCATAGATTCATACCTGTCTTATCTGAGGAATGTAAGGCGATATTCTGAAAGGACTGTATCCATATATGAAGGAGTCCTGAAGGATTATCTTGCCTTTGTTTCTAGCAAGAGTGTGGTCGATTCTGATGAGGCCTTCGCCTCCACCATGAACATTTCCGAAATCAGGGAGTATGAGGTCCATATGCTGGACGGGAAGACTCCGAAATCGGCAAGGACAGTCAATCTCCACCTTTCCGCTCTCAGCGGCTTCTGCCGCTATCTGATGCAGCAGGGATTCCTTAAATCAAATCCCGTTAAGCTCATAGCCAAACCGAAGGTCGAAAAGCGTATTCCGCAGTTCATCAGCAATGATGCGATGTCGGAATATTTCGATGCAAATCCTGCTCAGGACTGTTCTGAGGAGGGAAAACAAGGATACGATATACTGCTTGAGAGGATTGTCATCTCGACCTTATATGCTACCGGTATCAGACGTGCCGAATTGATAGGTATGCTCATCGGAGATGTGGATTTTGGTAGAAATGTTGTAAAAGTAAGGGGAAAAGGCGATAAAATGCGAGAAATTCCTCTTGTGTCTTCATTGTCTGAAGAAATTTTATTATATTTGAAAGCAGTTGAGGTGATGTGCGGAAGGAAAAGATCTTTGACAGAGCCGCTGTTCGTCACATACAAGGGTTGTCCGTTATATCCTAAGTGTGTGGACAGGATTGTAAAGTCTGGACTTGGTGGTGTCAGGAACATAAAGGGACGCAAGTCTCCGCATGTTTTAAGGCACTCTCTTGCGACAGAACTTATGAATGAAGGTGCGTCCCTGAATTCCATAAAGGAACTTCTCGGACACTCTTCTCTGGCCGCTACTCAGGTCTATACCCACAGCAGCATCGCCCGGCTTAAAGATAGTTATAAACGTGCCCATCCAAGGGCTAAAAACGGAGGTAAAAATGGAGATTAGAGTACAGAGCATCAAGTTCAATGCAGATCAGAAACTGTTGGACTTTGTAGAGAAGAAACTCTCACGTCTTGAGAAATTCTACGATGCGGTTACAGGAGTAGATGTGGCGCTTTCATTGCTTCCAGAACACGAAAACAAAAATGTGAAGATTCAGGTTTCGATTCCTGGCAACACAATCGTGGTTGAGAAGAATGCTAAGACCTTCGAAGATGCAGTTGTTGACTGCGCAGACATTTTAAAGGAAAAACTTGTAAAGGCAAAAGAGAAGAGAGCAGAATAATAGAAAAACGAAGGAACCTCACAACGAGGTTCCTTTATTTTTTTTATCTTTGCATGAATATGGCAAAAGGATTCGTAGAAACTGATACTCAGTGCAGACAGATAGTTAAAGATGCTCAGAACGGCATCTTCAGTCCGGTTTATCTTCTTATGGGAGATGAACCGTATTATGTTGATATGGTGTGCGATGCGGTTCTGGAATATTGTCTTGATGAAAGCGAGCGAGACTTCAACCAGACGATATGCTATGGTGCCGATGTGAATGCAGATGCTGTAATTACAGCAGCGCGCCGCTATCCTATGTTTGCAGAGAGGCAGCTTGTTGTAGTCAGAGAGGCCCAGATGATGAAGTCTCTGGATGATCTCTCCATATATTGTCAGAATCCTCTTGAGTCGACCGTGCTTGTTATCGCTATGCATGGAGCGTCAGCGGACAAGAGAAAATCCTTGTACAAGACAGTTTCCAAGATGGGTACTGTGGTGGATTCCCAGGCCTTGAGGGACTATGAAATGCCGAAATGGATTTCGATGTTCTACCGTACGAAGGGACTGGACATTTCTCCTGATGCGGCGGCTCTTCTTGCAGAGCACGCAGGAACGGATCTTAACAAGATTGCCATAGAGACGGAGAAGATGCTTAAGAATCTGCCGGAGGGTACCTTGAAGGTGTCGTCTGCAGATATCGAGAAGAATGTCGGAATAAGCCGACAGTTCAGCATATTTGAGCTTACCAAGGAACTGTCTGTGAAGAACTCCGCAAAAGCTCTCAGGATTGCGGCCTACCTTGGTTCGTCAGCTAAGTTCGCTATGCCGATGGCAGTGAGCGCCCTCTATACGCATTTCAACAGAATACTCAAGTACAATGCCCTGCTGATGAAGGCTCCTCGTCCGACAAATGAACAGAAATCTAAAGTTCTCGGAGTGAATCCTTACTTCTTCTCTGAGTACGATACTGCTGTGAGAAACTATCCTCTCAACAAGAGTATGGCAGTAATTTCGTTACTCAAGGAATATGATTACAAAGGAAAGGGTGGAGATGTAGGGGAGGCTGCTCCTGCAGAACTCATGGTGGAACTTACAGCAAGAATATTGAATATATAGATATAGACTATGGAATTGATCCGATGTAAAGATGTCTGCAAGAGCTTTGGTGAAAAGGTGGCTCTTGATCATGTTTCGGTGGACATCCCGAAAGGAAAGATCTTCGGTCTTCTAGGACCTAACGGTGCCGGAAAGACTACGTTGATCCGTATCATTAACCGTATTACCATCCCGAATTCCGGTTCCGTACTTTTTGACGGACGTCCTATAACTCAAGATGATGTGGAGAAGATAGGTTATCTTCCTGAGGAGAGAGGACTTTATCGCAAGATGAAGGTCGGCGATCAGGCGATGTACCTGGCCCAGCTCAAGGGTATGTCTTCAAGAGAGGCTGCAAAGGAGCTTAAGAAGTGGTTCGTCAGATTCGGCATTGAGAGCTGGTGGAACAAGAAGGTCGAGGAGCTGTCAAAGGGTATGGCTCAGAAGATCCAGTTCATCACTACAGTAGTTCATAAGCCGTCTCTTCTTATTCTCGATGAGCCGTTCTCAGGTTTCGACCCTGTGAATGCGCAGGTCATTCGTGAGGAGATTCTTCGTCTCAGGGACGAAGGCGCCACAATCATCCTTTCGACTCATAACATGGAGTCTGTGGAGGAACTTTGTGACAATATCGCTCTCATCAACAAGTCACATGTGGTGATTTCTGGTGGTGTAGACGAGATACGTCGCAAATATGGAAACAACAATATGGAGCTAATCTACACAGATGGCAGCACTGTTCAGTCTGAACCTGGTGTGTTCAAGGTGCTTTCAGACCGCGACGATGCAGGAAGACATACCGCAGTGCTTGCACTTGAAGAAGGTGTAGGAAGCAATGATGTGCTTGTGGCTGTCCTTGAACAGGGACTTACAGTGAATTCATTCAGGGAGCTTGTTCCTAGAATGAACGATATATTCATCAAACTTGTAACAGAGGAGGAGTAGGATATGAAAATGAGAAATCTTAAGACTATATTGGCACGTGAGTACATGATCCGTGTAAAGAAGAAGTCTTTCCTTCTGACTACTTTCCTCGTTCCTGTCTTCTTTGCTGCGATGTGCGTTCTTCCGAGCGTCATCATGATCATGGCAAAGGATAAGGGAAAGGAGATTGCGGTTGTCGATCAGTCCGGCATAGTGATGCCTTATCTTGTTGACAGCAAGACCATCACATATAAGGATTGTTCTGATGCGACAGTGGATGACAAGAAGGCGTTTGTGACTGAGATGAGTGTGGATGCGCTTGTGATGATATCTCCGATCGATTCCGTGAACAAGACTCTCAGCGTTGCATCATATTCTGTCAAGCCATTGAGCATCGACCTTACAGACGAGGTCAGGTCAAGAGTCGATGATGCTGTCGAGGACTACAGGATCGCCCAGTATGACATCGCTGACCTCAAGGCCATCATGGCTGACATCAGAGTGGATGTCCCTATGTCTACATATGTATTTGATGATTCGGGACAGGAAAAGGAGTCTTCATTTGAGGTTCCTATGATCATATCGATGGTTCTTTCGATGATCATCTATCTCTTTGTGATGATGTTCTCCGGAATGGTGATGCAGAGCGTCATCGAGGAGAAGTCGAGCAGAGTAGTGGAGGTGCTTGTGTCTTCTGTGAAGGCTACAGAACTGATGTTCGGTAAGATCATCGGTGTGGCTTGCGTTGCTTTGACACAGTTCTTCCTCTGGATCGTCCTCACTCTTGTGCTCATCGGTGGTTTCTCTGCTTTCGTGGGATTCGATTCGATAATGGGAGATCCTGCACAGGCAGAGCAGATGATGGAAATGACCTCGCAGATGGGTGGTGTGGATGTTGCGCAGATGACTGCGTCAATGTCTCAGGATGAAGGTCTTGCAACTATCCTCAATACTCTAAAGGATTTCAATTGGGGACAGATGCTCTTTGCATTCCTGATGTACTTTGTCCTCGGATATCTCCTTTATGCCTCTTTCTTTGCGGCAATCGGTTCTGCTGTCGAGAATGAGGCTGATACTCAGCAGCTTCAGATGCCTTTGACAGTGCCGCTCATGCTTGCTTTCTTTGTGGCTCTTTATGCTTTCAAGGCTCCGGACAGTGCTGTTGTATGGTGGGGATCGATGATTCCGTTCACTTCTCCGATCGTGATGCTTGCACGTATTCCTTTCGGTGTTCCTGGTTGGGAACTTGCTTTGTCGATCGTTCTTCTTGTGGCGACTTTTGTTGCATGCGGTTGGGCGTCTGCAAAGATCTATAAGATCGGTATTCTGATGTTTGGTAAGAAGACTACTTTCAAGGATCTCTGGAAGTGGCTTAAACAGAAATAAATATATAGATATATAATGCGTAAGTTATTTTTTATTGTTTTTGCACTTTGTGTCGTTAACGCAGAGGTGTGGGGACAGGAGTATAGCTGGGAGGCAGTTGAGATGCAGGGAAATATGACAGGATGCATCTCGCCCTCAAAGGACAATGTGCCTCAGGCTATAGGTACTTTCAAGGGAAGTAAGTACATCGCCCCTAATGGAAAAGTCTATAAGAAGAACTCTATTGTAGCGAAGACAGCCCGTGCGGTCCTTGATGCTCAGCCTGCCATGGCAAGAGTGAAGGATGTGATCGGACATTCGACAAAGGCTATGACAACTGAATATCCTGAGAGTGCACTTTCAAACTGGTTCATCGACCTTCTGATGAAGAAGACAGAGCAGCTTGCAGGCAAGAAGGTACATATCGGTATCAGTAATTTCGGAGGTATTCGTGTCGATATGCCGGAAGGTGAAATCATTCTCGACGATATGCTTTCTATGTTCCCGTTCAAGAATCAGCTCGCGTATGTAGAGCATACAGGAAAGCAGATCCGTACTATTCTCGAAGAGATGGCTGCCACCAGGTTCCAGGTTCTCGGAGGTGTAAGGGTAGTTGCCGAAGACGGTAAGCTGGTGTCTGTCGAGATCGACGGTGAGCCGTTGGATGATGAGAAGATTTATGGAATGGCTACCATTTCATTCCTTCTTGAAGGTGGCGACGGCCTTACTTTGAGCAAGAATGCGACTTCATTGACAGTGTATAAGGACGTTCAGATCATCGATGCGGTTCTGGAGCATCTCAGAGAGGAGACATCTGCAGGCAGACCTGTCGATTATTCTACTGACGGAAGAGTAGTGATAAGGAAGTAAACGGAAGAAATGATGAAAAAGATTGTATTTTTTATAGTTGCTGCTTTTGCATTCATTTCTTTGGATGCACAGAATCTTACAGTTCTCCATCTTAACGATACTCACAGCCACATCGATCCGCAGCGTACCGGAGAGTATAAGGGTCTCGGTGGAGTAGTGGAGCAGGCTGCTTATATTGACAGTGTACGAAAGGCTGACGGAAAGAAGAATGTACTTCTCCTTCATGCCGGTGACTTTGGTCAGGGAACTTCATATTTTACCGAGTTGAAGGGTAATATGGAGATAGATGTGCTCAATGCTGCAGGATATGATGTTGTGGGATTGGGTAACCATGAATTCGACAACGGCTCAGTAGAGCTTGCCCGCAGACTCAGAAACCTCAAGCCGGAGGTTGTATGTGCGAACTACGATTTTACAGGAACTCCTCTTGAGGGACTTGTAAAGCCATATGTGATCGTGCGTAAGGCCGGTATGAAGATCGGTATCATCGGTCTTCTTACAGATGTGAGCAGCGTGGTTGACCGTAGTCTTGTGGGAAATCTTGTCTATCAGGAGCCTTCTGCAGTGGTAAATCATTATGCGGATATGCTGAAGAATGAAAAAGGATGTGATCTGGTGTTCTGTCTCAGCCACCTTGGTTTTTCAGAGGACGAGGCTTTAGCTCCTAAGGTACGAAATGTGGATGTGATTGTCGGAGGGCATTCTCATACTCAGCTCGAAGATAAGCATGTTGTCAAGGACCTTGACGCCAAGGAGGTTGTGATCGTCCAGGACTGGTGCTGGGGAATGTCAGTGGGCAACCTGAAGATAGCTTATTAACGTCATGACATTTGCGGAAATACTCATACTCGGCGTAGGTGTATCGATGGATGCCTTTGCGGTGTCAATCTGTAAGGGCCTTTCCGTGCCGAAACTCAAACCTGTTCATGTAATGAAGGCAGGACTCTGGTTCGGCGGCTTTCAGGCTCTGATGCCGCTGATAGGCTATTTCCTAGGCCTAAGTTTCGCTGATTTCGTGAGCAGTGTGGACCATTGGATATCGTTCATCCTTCTGGGTATCATCGGAGGAAACATGATCAAGGAATCCCTTCAGAAGGACGATGATCTGAAGGTCGATCCTGACTTCTCGTTCAAGACCATGCTTGCCATGGCTGTGGCTACAAGTATTGATGCATTAGCTGTAGGTGTTTCTCTTGCATTCCTTAAGGTGAACATCTGGGAAGCCGTCATTATCATAGGATTGACAACTGCTATGTTCTCTGGAGCGGGAGTTGTTGTCGGCAACTTCTTCGGTGCAAGATGGAAGTCGAAGTCTGAATTTGTCGGAGGTTTCATCCTCCTTGCCATAGGCTTGAAGATCCTGTTAGAGCACACGCTTTGTGCATAGAAGCAGATTTCCTCTGCTGTCTGACTTGAGACCGAATATATGGGCGTCATCTCCTGAGGTGATGCCCAATTTTTTTCTGAGGGTGTCAGTGTCCATAGGAATGTTCCTGGCTGTCACCTCGGCTTTAGGGAAGTCCTTGCCTGCAGCCTTGAGTGTCCTCTTGTCGAGAGGTTCCATCCTCATGATTTTGAATACCTTTCCGAGGCCATTGACCTCCTGGAGTATGCTTTCGTCGGAGAAGGTATAATAATGTGTGGATTTTCCCAGCTTGGCGATGCCGAGTCTTGAGCTGATGAGGTTGAATGCTCCGGACTTCATCAATGCCTTGCCGGGCTCAAAAAGGTAGCACGACTCTTCTGTCGATGCAGAAAGAACTACACTTGATGCATTTCGCTCTTCAGACGGATGGAATGAGAAGGAGGTTGCCTCCGATGCCGGATAATCGTTAGGAAGTTCGACCGCATGGACCGTATAGTTATCATTCCATTCACGATCCATCCATATCAGAAGCTCCTTACATTCACCTCCTGTAGCGACTACATGCACTTCGCGGCAATTGTGTCCCAAACGCTCGCAGACCATGGTGATGTCCGCCATAGGGGAGAGCTTGATGAGGATGTGTCTGCTTATTCTGAAAATTTCATCCTTGAGTGTAAGGACATCTGGTGTACATTCTTCGATGAGGAAGACCTTCTTTCCGCCTTCTCCTCTACGTGCTGGGTCCATATAGACGATGTCAGGAGCAAAACCTGAAAGCAATGCGGTAGGAGATTTCTCATCAGGACCATTTCCTACAGCGCTGTTACTGACATCTATATTATTTGTTCCTAACGCCCGGAAATTGTGCTCTGCAGCTTTGCAGAGATGCGGCTGCATCTCGTTATAGAGTACCTTCGATGCTCTTTTCGAGAAGAACCACGAATCCACTCCAAGACCTCCTGTAAGGTCTGCAAGTTTCCATGCAGTTCCTTTATCAGAAACTATCGATGCTGCCAGAGCTGATTTATAATGACCGGTCGATGAACTGCTGCACTGTTCTGCAGATAGTTTTGCCGGAAATATAAGATTCGGATTTTCATGCCATTCCTGCACCTTGCCCTTGAGTTTCCTTCGGCTTTCGATGCAGTTCACGGCGAGGTCCATATCGATCTCCGGCCACTTGCTTCGTGCAAGCAGCAGCTTGGAAGTGTCGTCTCCCATGTGCTCAGATATGAACTTTACCAGCTGTTCCATCGTCTCAATTCCTTTTCCGCAAAGATACGTCATTGGCTCAGACATTGCAATATTCTGTGAGGTTGATTAATTTAAAGTCAAATGAAACGAATAATAGTATTACTGGCAATGGCGTTCGCAGTATCGCTGTTTGCAAATAAGGCTAGTGCCTGTACGGGCATCAGTCTTTCTGCCATGGATGGCAGTAGAGTGGTAGCCAGGACTGTGGAGTGGGCGGCGACCCCGATGCAGTGCGGCTATGTAGTCTCCCCGAGGGGCCATATGCATCAGTCCTACACACCAACCGGTGAGAACGGACTTAAATATAAGGGAGTCTATGGTTATGTGGGAATATATACCGAGTATGAACCATTTGTGGTGGAAGGAGTCAATGAAGCCGGTCTGTCCGCCGGACTTTTCTTCTTTCCTCAATATGGAGAATATGCGGCATATGATTCGAACGCCAATGACAAGACTTTGTGCGACATGCAGTTCGTTTCATGGGTCTTGTCGCAGTTCTCGACCATCGATCAGGTGAAAGAAGGACTTTCAAAGATAGATCTTGTCACATTGAGCCATAAGATCGGTGCTGTACATTGGAGAATCGCTGAGCCGAACGGCCGTATGGTGGTACTCGAAGTCGTCGCTGGTGTTCCTCATTTTTATGAGAACACATTGGGCGTGCTCACAAATGCTCCGGGCTTCAACTGGCATCTGACAAATCTTAACAATTACATAAATCTTGAACCGGGTTCTGCCCCTGACAATACCATCAAACCGGGTATCACTCTGATGCCTTTAGGACATGGAAGCGGAATGCTCGGCCTTCCGGGAGACTTTACCTCTCCTTCAAGATTTGTACGTGCCACATTCTTTCAGACAACATCGCCTGCATGGGCTACAGGTTTTGATACAGTCGTACAGGCATTCCATATCCTGAACAACTTTGACATTCCTATCGGATCCCAGCATGCAAAGGCAGATATACCTAAGGGCCTTCCTAGCGCAACTCAGTTCACTGCCGCTACAGACCTGAAGGCCATGAAGTTCTACTACAGGACTGCGTGGAACAGCAATATCCGCTGTATCAATCTGATGGATATAGACTTCCATAAGGTCAAGTATCAGTCCCATCCACTGGATCAGACACAGGTACAGCCTGTTGAAGTCGTGAAAGTCAAGTAACTACACGTCCTTTGCGGTGGTAAGGCCATCCATCAGCAGAGGCTCATCATATTTCACCTTTATTTGCACTCGCCGGAAACCTGATGGCTCAGGCTCCGGCGAAATTTCGTATATTCGCGGCTGAAACAAAAGACCGTATATGAAACAGTTCAAAGTTCCTAATACATATGTGATAATATTTTCTGTCATCGCTCTATGCGCTCTGTCCACATGGCTTGTGCCTGGTGGAAATCCGCAGACGTGGCAGATATTCTCAGCCCTATATGAAGGATTCAGCCAGCAGGCAGGGATCATTGCCTTCGTATTGATCATCGGAGGTGCATTCTGGGTAGTGAACAGTACAAAGGCAGTTGATGAAGGCATCATGTCTTTCATCTCTAAGGTCCATACCCTGGAAAGATATTCTATGGTACGCAGACTCGGCGTCGGAAACATCGTGATAGTGCTCGTGATGCTGCTGTTCGGACTATTCGGTGCTGTGTTCGGTATGAGCGAAGAAACAATCGCCTTCGTTGCTGTCGTGATACCTCTTGCAAAGTCTTTGGGGTATGATGAGATAGTCGGAGTATGTATGGTATATGTCGCAGCTCATGTGGGTTTTGCCGGCGCCATGCTTAATCCGTTTACAATCGGTATCGCTCAGGACATGTCAGGACTTCCTCTGTTCTCAGGCATCGAATACAGAGTGTTCTGCTGGGCTGTACTTATGGTTGTCACCATAGCTTTTGTGCTTTATTATGCATCCCGAGTGAAGCGAAATACAGCCTTCGCTGCCGCTCAGGAGAAAAAGGAGATTGTAAATGAGGCTTCAGAAGATCTTCCTAAGAGTAATGCATGGATCTCTTTTGCTGTCCTTACAGTCGTTACAGTCCTTTTCTCGGTGTTTTATGCGCAGGGCTGCAGTATCAAGCTGGGACAGTCGGTATATGATGCTCCATGGCTCCTGTGGGTCGTTGAAGCTGTCTTCGTCCTGTTCTCGGTTCTTTCTCTGCGCAGTTCGGTGAGGATGTACATACTCAACCTCCTTATGTTCACCATCGTATATATGGTGATAGGTGTAATGGGATATGGATGGTATCTCCCAGAGATATGTGCTCTGTTCATGGCACTGGGAGTGGTTGCCGGTTTTGCGGCAGGTTATTCTGCGGACAATATATCAAAGGAGTTCATCGCAGGAGCGAAAGACATATTTTCTGCAGCACTTGTAATCGGTTTTGCCGCAGGTATAATAGTGATCCTTAAAGACGGACAGGTGATCGATACCATGCTCGCGTCCATGGCTGCTGCTCTGGACGAAGCCGGTAGGGCAGGGGCTCTCGGTTCAATGTACGGAATCCAGACCTTCATCAATCTCTTCATCCCGTCGGCTTCTGCAAAGGCTGCCGTGACAATGCCGATAATGGCTCCGTTCTCGGACATGATCGGAGTCTCGCGTCAGGCAACTGTCCTTGCCTTCCAGTTCGGCGACGGATTCACTAACATGATCACTCCATGCTCCGGTGTCCTGATGGCCGTCCTGTCTGTTGCCAGAATCCCATACGAGAAGTGGTTCAAGTGGGTGTGGAAATTCATCCTTGCACTTATAGTTCTTGGTTTCCTGCTTCTTCTCCCGACTCTCTGGCTGGATCTTCCCGGATTCTAAGTGTGATCGTATAAATTAAAAGCCGCTACCTTCACAGGCAGCGGCTTTTAGTGTGTACATTAACTTAGATTTAGGTTTAAATCAGTAATTATATCTCTAACAAATGTGTTATATGTGTTAGGGTATCCCTGTTTTTACCTTTCGTATGCAAAGGTAGCTTATAGGACTGATGTGAGGAATTAATTGTGATAGGTGTGGTGAAAATGTGATGTTTATGCCCTTTTTGTGACTAAAATTGATTATTTGTGACTAAAAAATATATTTCTTAATTTTGTCACATCAAAAAAGGGACTAATAATATGGCTCATATTGCTTCTGTCTACAGGAAATTCATTCCTCAGCTCCTGCACATGATTGTGCTTCCGATATTCTTCTTCTCCTTCATGCTCATCTATCGTCCGATGGGTATAGAAGATTTCTTGGGAAGCGAATGGTTCGGTGTACACCTGACTATCATCTCTTGTATTGTTATGATGTGCGCTGTAGCTACGAGACTAGTATATTATTTTGTGCCTATGCGCATCAACTATTCCATTTACATCTTCTGGTGTCTGGGAGAGATGGTCTTTACTTCATTTTTTGTAGCGCTTTATCTATGGCTTGTGCTTGACAGGAGCTTGCCTTATTTCGAATACCTTACCACGACATTCCAATATGTATTTATTTCTCAGGTCATTGTATATACAGTTCTTTCCTTGTCAATGAGGATATATGAATATCATCAGAAGGCAATGACTGACCCGCACGAAACCATACATCGAATGCGATTCTATGACAGTCAGCATAATCTCAAGATCGTTCTCACAGCGCCGTCTGTCCTCTATATTTCTGCAGAGGAGAACTATGTCAATATTTATTATGTGGAGAACAATCGAGTAAAGGACTATAGCCTCAGAAGTTCCATGAAGGCAATTGATGAACTCTGTCAGGATAATGGCCTTGTACGTTGTCACAGGTCATTTTACATCAATCCCGCCCATGTCAAGGTTCTGAGAAAAGACAGGGACGGGATAATGTATGCTGAACTTGATGCCGATGACGTACGTCATATTCCGGTTTCCAAGACATATTACGGAAGATTGTCCGATATGCTTTAGAATAGTCCGTAAAGCTGTGCGTCGATCTTGTCTGTAATCTGTGCGAAATCTTCAGGGCGTTTTTCAAAGTCTAGGTCGTCTGCTTCGATCACCAGGACTTTGCCCTGATAGTTACCTATCCATTCGTCGTAACGTTCGTTAAGATTGTTGAGATATTCGATGCTTATGCTCTTTTCGTAATCTCTTCCACGTTTCTGAATCTGCGAAACAAGGTGTGGGACTGATGATTTGAGGTAGATGAGCAGGTCAGGCTCCCTTACCATCGACATCATCAGGTTGAACAGCTGCATATAAGTGTCGAAGTCGCGGTCGGACAGATTTCCCATAGCCTTGTTGTTGGCTACGAAGATGTGAACACCTTCAAGGATAGTTCTGTCCTGAATTATGACCTCCTCTGATTTTGAAATCTCTACAAGATCCTGGAAGCGCTGCGCAAGGAAGTATGTCTCAAGATTGTATGACCATCTTTCGATATCCTTGTAGTAGTCTTCCAGATACGGATTATAAGTGACGGACTCGAATTTAGGCGTCCATCCATAATGCTCCGCGAGCATTCTGGTCAGCGTTGTCTTTCCGCAACCTATATTACCTGCTATTCCTATATGCATCTTATACCAATCCCTGTGCGATCATCGCCTCAGCAACCTTGATGAAGCCTGCGATGTTGGCACCCTTTACGTAGTTAACATATCCATCCTCTTCGGTGCCGTACTTGACGCACGCCTCGTGGATGTCTGTCATGATTCTCTTGAGGTTTGCGTCCACCTCTTCACGTGTCCACTTGAGTCTCATCGAGTTCTGAGTCATCTCAAGTCCTGATGTCGCAACTCCGCCGGCATTCGACGCCTTTCCAGGAGAGTAGAGGAGCTTTGCATTCTGGAATACCTCGATGGCTCCTGGCGTACATGGCATGTTCGCACCTTCTGCAACGCACATACATCCGTTGGCAACGAGTGTCTTCGCCTCTTCCTCGTTAAGCTCGTTCTGAGTTGCGCAAGGCATTGCGATGTCACATTTTACGCTCCATGGACGCTCGCCAGGAAAGTATTGTGCTGTAGGGTATTTCTCAGCATACTCTCTGATACGACCTCTGTAGATGTTCTTGAGCTCCATGATGTATGCGAGCTTCTCTGCGTCGATTCCGTCCGGATCGTAGATCGAACCGTTCGAGTCTGACATAGTCACGACCTTTGCGCCGAGCTGGAGAGCCTTCTGGGCAGCAAACTGTGCCACGTTTCCTGAACCTGATATTGCAACTGTCTTGCCTTCGTAGCTGTCGCCGCGTGTAGCAAGCATTGCAGATGCAAAGTAGCATGTACCATATCCGGTAGCCTCAGGTCTCATCGGGCTTCCTCCCCATGTCTGTCCCTTCCCTGTGAGTACTCCTGTGAACTCGTCGCGAAGTCTCTTGTACTGTCCGAACATGTAGCCGATTTCGCGTCCGCCGACTCCGATATCTCCTGCAGGAACGTCTGTGTCTGCTCCGATGTGCTTCTGAAGCTCTGTCATGAAGCTCTGGCAGAAGCGCATCACCTCGTTGTCAGACTTGCCCTTAGGATTGAAGTCGGAACCTCCCTTTGCAGAACCCATAGGAAGGGTTGTAAGGCTGTTCTTGAATGTCTGCTCGAATGCAAGGAATTTCATGATGCTGAGGTTTACGCTAGGATGGAAGCGTATACCTCCCTTGTATGGTCCGATAGCGCTGTTACACTGAACACGATAGCCTCTGTTGACCTGGATCTCTCCTTCGTCATTCAGCCAAGGAACTCGGAAGATGATGATTCTTTCCGGCTCCACAATTCTTTCGAGGACCTTCAGGTCCATAAGATATGGGTGCTCTACTATATATGGTGCAACGCTTTCAAGTACTTCCTTGACAGCCTGATGAAATTCCTTTTCTCCTGGGTTTCTGGCGATGAGGTCAGCCATGAAACCGTCAACATAGTTCTTTGTGTACTGGTCCATAGTCGTGTCTATTTGTTAGGGGTTTGTGATTTTGATATCCTTGCAAATTTGCAAAAATTCTGTCGCATATCCAAGATTACAGCTGTATATATTAAAAAAAGAGGATGGCTGTCTGCCATCCTCCAATATATTTATATGTCTTTTTCTTAGAACAGGAAGCCGGTGTTGATGTAGAATGCGCCCTTACCGTCCTGCTTGTTGAAGCACTGAGCATATTCGAACGCTACGATGAAGTTCTGGTTCATGATGAAGCGCAGACCAGCACCTGCTGAAGCGTGGAGGCCGTCCTTGCGGGTTGTGTCGATGTACTTCTTGTAAAGTTCCTGCTTCACGCCTGTCTTGTTTGTAAGGTCAAATCCCTTGAATACATGTGCACCGTCAGTGAATGCGCTGAGGGCGAATGCGATGTTCTGGTTCCAGAGCTGGAAGTCGATGAACTTGTAGCGGAGCTCGATGTTGTAGAAACCTGTATGTACACCCTGTACTCTGTCAAGCATGAGACCGCGTGTTGTTCTGTAACCTCCGATTGCGTCGTAGTCTCTTGTATAACCCATGTTCGAGTAGAACGGCATGAGGTACCAAGGTGTGTTGTCGCCGAGGAAACCCTGATAGGCGAGTCTGTAAGCGAATGTGAGCTTATCCTTTACTATCGGAACATACTGTCTGAATGTTGCGGAGATCTTGTATGAATCCATTGATGAACCGAGCCATTTCGGAGCTACGATAGCGTGAGCCTCTGCCCAGATACCCTTAGTCGGGTTGTTCTGAACGTTTCTTGAATCATACATGATACCAGCCTTGAGAGCAGATACGAACTGGTTCTCACCTGTGTCGTTCAGGATACCCCAGTCTTTGTAAAGGCTGTAGAGCGAACCGTCAACAGGTTTGTAGCCCTGTGGATTGAATTCCTTGTGGTTGATCCAATAGAATGTATAACCGGCCTCCCAGAATAGGTTCTTGGCGATCTTTCCTGTAAGGTCTGCCTTTGCGCGGAATGACTGTCTGCTGTATCGGTAGAATCCGTTAGGAGCCTTTCCCGCTCCGTTGTCGAACTTATTGGCAGCCTTCTCGCCCTTCTTTGTTGATGTGTCGAATGTGAACTCGTCAGGATTGTTCTTGAAGAAGTCGTCCAGTGCATAGGTGTAGATGCTCTGATAACCGTTGAATCCATAGAAGTCGAGAGCAGCCTCGTTGCTGTAGTTTGTACAGATCGAAAGGCGTGTGTTGTTCCAGACCTCCATGTTGTCATAGTTCAGATAAAGGTTCCATGTGCCTCCGGTGTAGGCAGAAGCCTCTATGTACCACCATGACTTAGGGTTTGGATATGTGCTTCCGTCTCCGAAATTATAGATGTTCAGAAGGGCTCCGTATTGGAATCCGCGGTCTGCATCAAATGCTACTACCGGGAGAGGACCGAAGTTGAGTCCTGTCTTGATGATCTCTCCGTTCTCGTTATAGGTGACTTTCTTCTCTTTCTTCGTCTCTTTGTCTTCTGCTGAATTTTCTGTGGTTTCAGCAAATGAAGGGGTACAGAGCATCAATGCCGCCAAAGCGGTTATAAATGTTCTTTTCATTTTGTAAATATTTAAGGTTAAGGTTTTTACAGTGTTTTAAACTCCTTGATTACAGATGCGAAACTCTTACGGAGTTTTCTGCATCCGTTAGACCTGATGTCTGAGATGAACCTGCGCATTCCTTCAATGTAATCAAAGAAGTAGCCATATGAAGGGATGAACAGCAGGACAAAAGCCAAGGCAAGATACCATGGACAAAGGCAGAATGCTGCAATCACCAGAGCCGGCACCCAAGTGAGGCTGAAGCCGAGCCTTACGCCGAAACTTACGGTGTTGCGGAACGCCTTATCCTTGATCTTGCTGCGGATAAGCTTGTCAAGCACCCACATAGGGAGGTTTGACAGTGCGCTGAAGATGAAATATGGAAGGCCGATCAATGCGGCGAAAGTCTTGCCGATGATATGAAGAACGTCATTGTTCTTGCGGAACGAGTAGATGGATATACCGTCTTTTCTTCTTTTCTTGTCGAATTCCTTGACTTCCTCGAGGATCTTCTCCATCTTTTCAGGATGTTCTTCGCAGGCCTTTTCAATCGATGCGACGATCTCTCTGTTGTGCATCATGCCGTCGTAGAGCTTTGTGCCGAAGTCTCCGTAAGGTTTCTTCGAGCTTTCTACCGAGAGCATCTTGGTGAGCATCCATTTTTCCTTAAGATATTCACCTTCAGGAATATATGTGAACAATTGTGACATTCCTGCAGCAAGCTCCTTGCGGAGAGGCTCCATCATCTGTGCCTCGTTCTTCACATCAAGAGTCTTTACGAACTCTGTGACGTTGATCGGCTTGCCGTATGTGACAAGTGATGTACCTCTATAGCGGAAGAAGTCGCCGTATTCGAGGCCTACAGGTACTATATATACAGGTTTTTTATCTCCAAATCTGGCATTCGCAGCCAATGCTGCGCGGAATATTCCCTTGCCGAGGGGAAGGAGTGACTTTTCTGCTCTATGTCTGCCTTCCGGAAAGATACAGAACTTCACGTCATGCTCCAGTGTGTCGACGATGATTTCCTGAGTCTCGACGTTCTTAAGTACATTGCGCAAGCCGTCTCTCTGGCGTACCATGGGAAGGATACGGAAGAAGTACATTGCTCTTGCAACGAGCTTGTTGTTGAACATGTCCGCTCTTGCTCCAAAGACAATCGCCTCTTTGTCTGCTCTAAGTACGACAAGAGCATCCATCAGCGTGTTGCAATGGTTCGGTGCGAATATTATAGGACCGTCTGTAGGAAGGTTTTCCTCACCTCTGACTTCGACCTTGCGATAACCGTTCTTTATGAGCCAAAGTATGAAAGGACGGATAAGGTTGTATCCCTGGTCCTTGTCGTAGATGTTTTTCTTAGCCATCTGTCTTATTCTTCTGTTGCCTCCTTTCTGCCACGTACTCTCCAGAGGAAAGCAAGGGTCAGACCGGAAATGATGTGCCATACGCCCCACCACGCAGTGATCACAAGCATACCTCCGTTGTTCGCCCATGCTCCTGTGTCAGGGAAAATGTGCGGGTTAAGAAGGAGGATGAGTCCAAGACCTGAGTTCTGGATGCCTGTCTCTATAGTGAGCGTTCTGCGATCTTTGTAAGGGAGCTTCAGTAATGTACTTGAACCAAAGCCGATTCCAAGGGCGAGTAGATTATGCAGAAGTACAACAAGGAAGATGTACTTGATGCAGACTTTGAATACATCGAAGTTGCCCTTGAAGATAATGATTACCATTGCGATAAACACTGCTATCGAAAGGTATTGTAGAGGTTTTTTCAGGAGCTTTGTCATCTTCGGAAGGTACTGTCCGCACAAGATGCCGAGCACGAGCGGAATACCCATGATGATGAAGATGCTCTGAAAGATTTCTCCGAGCGGAATCTCGAGTTCGGGAAGCGTGCCGATGCCATGGTTGCCGGCAAAGTTGAGATAAAGCTTGCCCCAGAATGCAAAGTTGAGAGGGGTAGTAAAGACGCACGCCGCTGTGTTGACTGCCGTAAGCGAAACTGACAGCTCTGAGTTTCCTCTTGAAAGAGATGTTATGAAGTTGGAGATGTTTCCTCCAGGGCATGAAGCCACGAGAATCATTCCAAGTGCAATCATAGGAGAAAGCCAATGTCCGCATACCATGATAAGTATCAAGGTCAGAGCCGGCAGAAGCACGAGCTGGCATACAATGCCTGTCAGAATGGACTTAGGATTCTTTATGATGTCTACAAAAGTTGCAGGTTTGATACCCAACGCAACTCCGAACATTACAAATGCAAGAACAATGTTGAGGAGTGTGGAACCTCCGTTCATTGTTACATTTAGCTCGTCCAAAGTCTTGATAACTTGTTCGTTCATTTCAGGTGGTTTTAGTAATTAGTAAACAAAGATACTAATTTTTATGGAGATATTCAAAATTTTTTATGTAAGTTTGTATGCAGACGATATAGGTTATGTACTCGATTTTCTCATTTCCGGTCAATCTGGTCCTCTTCCTTTTATGGGGACTTTCGGTTGTTTTGATGTGGAGCAGCAGAAGAAAGTCAGGATTTGTACGGTTCATGCTCTCCTCCGGCGCCACTTATCTTGCAGTCGGTATTTTTCTAGTAATCTGCCTTGTCATAGGCATTACCGGTTGCCGCTGGATTACAACAACCTGGCCATTCGTCATCTTCATGCTTTATTTTCAGTCAGTGCTTGCATATGTCATACTGCGCGGATGGAGAGAAGCGACTGCCACAGGTGCGCGGCTCGGTGCCGTAAGATGGCGTTTTCTGTTTCTTCATGCAGGACTTCTGGTTACCATAGGTTTTGCCTACTGGGGTGCTCCGGACACTGCAACATACCGTATGCAGGCCTTTAAGGATGTCCCTGTATATGAAGCTTATGATGATGACGGCAATGTGAAATGGCTCGATTACAGCCTGACTTTGGAAGATTTTACCGTTTCATATGGTGCAGACGGCATTCCTTCTGATTACAGGGCAGTGGTGTCCGTCGACGGTGAAAAGACTGAACTTCGTGTGAACCATCCCTGTTATCTGGGGTTCGGTGAGGATCTGTATCTGACTTCCTATGATACGTCAGCAGGTGAATACTGTGTGTTGCAGGTGGTTAGAGAACCATGGCGATATGGTGCCCTTGTCGGAATTGTCATGATGCTCATTGGTGCGTTCATGCTTTTTGTCGGTGGTCCGAGAAGAAACAATAATATAATAGACTGATGCTATGACATGGGATCTTTTCATATTGTTCGGAATTCTCTCCGCAGTTTTTTCGGCAGGAGGAGCCATATTCGCATTGTGCGCAAATGACCATTGGTCGGTTTCGTCTGTCCGATATCGTCAGCGCAGAGGATGGGCAATCTTGTTGAGCGTGGTTTCTGTTCTTGTGCTGGCATCTTTCATAGTACTCCTGTGGATCAGCTTGGGACGTCCTCCTCTCAAGACGATGGGTGAGACAAGGCTCTGGTATTCGTTCTTTGCCCTGCTTTCCGGTCTTCTGACATACGCATGGTGGCGCTTCAGATGGATACTGTCTTTTTCTACCGTGCTCGCTACCGTCTTCATCGTGATAAACATCCTCAGACCGGAGATTCACGATCAGTCTCTCATGCCGGCCCTCCAAAGTCCTTGGTTCATACCTCACGTGACAGTATACATGTTCTCGTATTCGCTGCTCGGATGTGCTTTTCTGATTGCGCTCATTGGACTGTTCAAGAAAGGAAAGGATCTGTTCGAAGCTGCGGATACCCTTGTCTATATAGGTACGGCCTTCCTTACATTCGGAATGCTCACAGGAGCGATCTGGGCAAAACAGGCATGGGGACATTATTGGAGTTGGGATCCGAAAGAGACATGGGCCATGGTCACCTGGCTCTGTTATGTTCTTTACATACATATGAGGCTGATGGGCAGAACCTCAAGAAAAACCCTCTGTCTGCTTCTCATATTCTCATTCATCTGTCTTCAGATGTGCTGGTGGGGAGTGAATTATCTCCCTGCGGCTCAGGATAGCATACATGTTTACAATAGATAGTTTTATGAAAACAATGGTCAAATGGTGCGCATGTGCACTGCTGGTGGCAGTGGCTGCGATGACTCTGGTCTACAGGCTCGTGAATCAGCTCCCTCCTGCCGACCTTCCGGCAAATGAGCAGGTTCTTGAAATCTTCGAAGATGGTGGCTGTCTGTCATGCCATTCCGCAGATCCGCAGATACCGTTCTATGCAAAGCTTCCTGTTGCAGGAAAGGTGGTCATGAAGGATATTGATTCCGGTTACAGAGCTTTTGATATCGAACCTTTCATGGAGGCTCTGGCCGTGGATGGGGAAGTGAGTCCTGTGGATCTTGCAAAAGTGGAGAAGGTTGTTCTTGACGGACGAATGCCGATGCCGAAGTACTATCTTGTACATTGGGGCAGTTCGCTTACTGATGCAAAGAGGGCAGTAGTGCTTTCTTGGATCAAGGAGCGTAGAGCTGCGATGTACAATGACGGTCTTGTCGGTGACCGTGCTGCTGAGCCTGTACGTCCGATTGATGTTGAGGTTTCAGCTGATCCTCAGAAGGCGGCTCTTGGTTTTGCCCTTTTCCATGATACACGACTTTCTGTGGATAATACAGTCTCATGCGCGAGCTGTCATGCTCTTGAGACAGCTGGTGTAGATAACCATCAATATTCGCACGGAGTAGATGATCAGTTGGGTGGCGTCAATGCTCCTACTGTCTTTAACGCAGTATATAACTTCGTTCAGTTCTGGGATGGCCGTGCAAAGACTCTTGCCGATCAGGCTGCAGGTCCGCCGCTCAATCCGGTAGAGATGGCATCTCCTTCTTTCGATGCGATCATCGCAAAGCTCAAGGCTGACAAGAAGTTTGCCAAGGAGTTCGAGAAGGTATATCCTGATGGCCTCACAGAAGCCAACATTACAGATGCTATCGAGGAGTTTGAGAGAACCCTCATCACTCCGAATTCAAAGTTCGACAAGTGGCTTCGCGGAGACGATTCTGCAATAACTGCAGAAGAACTTGCCGGATATGAACTCTTCAAGACTTATGACTGTGCTACCTGTCATGTAGGCCCTAATCTCGGTGGTCAGTCATACGAATTGATGGGCCTCCGTAAACATTACTTTGCGGATAGGGGAATGGAACTCACCAACGAGGATAACGGACGTTTCAAGGAAACTCAGCTTGAGCGTGACCGCCACCGCTTCAAGGTGCCTGGACTGCGCAATGTAGAGCATACATGGCCATACTATCATGATGGTACCCGCCACACTCTTGAGGAGGCTGTCCGTGACATGGCGATCTATCAGAGCGGCGTCGAGCTGACAGATTCAGAAGTCGCACAGATCACTTCATTCCTCAAGACTCTCACCGGAGAATATAACGGTGTCCCTGTTACTTCTGACAACTCACGCGACGAGATCCTCGGACACTAGGCCTTCGCTTCAAAACAATACTGCATATATCGAGTGTTTCTGATGCTTGATGATGACAACACTGCACATAACGGGTGTTTTGGATACCTGATATGTGCGGTGTTTGTTGTGTGCGTTGGGTGATGTTGACGGAAGAGAAAGTACGGAAAAAGGCCCTGAAAAAGGGCCTTTTCTTGTGTTAACAAAAATGTTACCACGGAGAACTATTTTGTTTTAATAACATTTTGCCAATGAGTTACATTTGAGTGTTCATTGTGAGCCTACCAGAACTTGTTTAGCTCGCAATTATACTCAAATCCGGCTGATCCGAGCTTCTCGACAAGGTCTTTGCGGTCTATTTCGAGGTCTTCGCAAAGGCTGTCAAGGCTTGGATAAAAGTCTCTGAGCTTCATGTTGACCCAGCTCAGAAGCATCATCGGGTCTTTCGGATATTCTGTCATTTCCATTCAATTTCAGTTTCAGATAATGTCCCTTCAAGGAACTTTTCATAGGAGATATAGCGCGCCCCCATCGACTTGAGATGCGGCGTTTCAAGCTGACAGTCGATGAAGATTCCTCCCTGTTTTTCCATATGTCCGGCAAGGTGGATAAGGGCCAGTTTCGATGCTCCCGGAACCACCGAAAACATACTGTCACCGAGGAAGCATCCGCCGCTTACGAACCCATAAAGTCCGCCGACCAGTTCATCCCCTTCCCAGACCTCCACGCTCTTTGCATGTCCCATGTCATGCAGATGCATCCAGACGTCCATGAGCTCGGGTCCGAGCCATGCGTTATCTTCGTCGATCCTTCCGTCTATGCATGCGCATCCGCCCAGAACTCCGTCGAAAGCTTCATTGATCGTGCAATGGTACTTTTGCTTGTTCATCATGTTTCGCATGGAGTGGGAAATATGGATTTCGGACGGGAAGATTACGAACCTCTCATGCGGCGCCCACCAGCATATCCTTTCCATCTTGTATGCGTAGTAGGGGAATATGCCCATCGGATAGGCCTTTGCAAGCCTTTCCGGCGTTATCTCGCCTCCAACGGCATAAAACCCGCTTTCGTTGCCGTATCTCGGATCCGGAAACTCGTCCGTATGTGTCAGGTCGAATATCATGAGATTGCGTATCCTTCGTCAGTTACTGTAATCACTGCCTTGAATCCATCCTTTCTTCCGAAAAGGATCTCTCTCATCAGCAGAGGAGTTATCCTTGCATTGAGGACTCTTTCTATCTCTCTTGCGCCGTATTCTGCTGTAAATCCTTCCTTGAGAAGTTTCTCGAAGGCCTCTTCAGACACTTCGAGGGTGATCTTCTTTGCATTCAGACGGCTCTGGAGAGCCTTTATCTTGTCCTCCAGAATCATGCCGGCCATCTTCTTGTCCATATCGTTGAAAACGACCACAGAAGTCAGTCTGTTGATGAATTCGGGGGCAAATACCCCCTTGACCTCCTTGGCCATCACTGCTCCTGCATTTGTCTTGCTGTCGAAACCGATAGATGCCTTGTGGGCATATCTGGCACCTGCATTTGAAGTCATGATGAGCACGACGTTGCGGAAATCAACCTTTCTTCCCTTATTGTCGGTGATCACGGCGTAGTCCATGATCTGGAGAAGCAGGTTGTAGATATCCTCATGAGCCTTTTCGATCTCGTCAAGGAGCAGTACGCAGTAAGGATTCCTGCGTATTGTGTCTGTCAGAATGCCGCCGTCATCATAGCCGACATATCCGGCAGGGGAGCCGATAAGTTTGGCAACAGAATGTTTCTCCGAGTATTCGCTCATGTCGAATCTGTGGAGCGGGACATGCAGCTGCTGGGCCAGGATCTTGGAAAGCTCTGTCTTTCCTACTCCTGTAGGGCCTACAAACAGGAAATTTCCGATTGTCTTGCCGCTGTCTAGCAGTCCGGCCTTTGACATGAGGATCGCCTCTGAAACGGCTTTTATTGCGCCATTCTGGCCATATATCTTCTGGCCGAGCTTCTCCTCCATGTTGTAAAGGTCGTCCCTGATCTCGTCGTCGCTAGCCTGCACATCGGACCTGCAGATGTCGGCCAGTACAGTGTCGATGATCTTCATGTCAACTGTATTCAGTCCCTTCGACTGGGCATAAGCTCCGGCCTCGTCCATCAGGTCGATCGCCTTGTCTGGCAGGCATCTGTCCAGCATGTATCTCTGGCTGATCTTTACTGCGTGAGCGACGATGCCTGGTGCGAATGTTACTTCATGGTGCTCCTCAAGCCCTGGCTTAACGCTTTCTATGATCGCCTCAGCCTCCTCTGTCGAAGGTTCCTCGATATCTATCTGGCGGAAGAGTCCGAGCACTCCGCTGTCGTTGGCGCTCAGTTTCTTTATGTCTTCGGGAGTTGCTGATATTATGAATTTTACATCTCCTGACTTGAAGTAAGGAATCAATAGGCTCAGGATGTCTTTCGAACTGTCGTCCATCTTGCCGTTGCCGCCAAGCGACCTCAGTTCGTCGACATATACGGTCAGTCCCTCTTCCGAGCGCACTGCCTCCATGATTTCATTCACTCTTCCCTCAAGGTCACCGCGATATTGCGTTCCGCTAAGCAATGCGTTAACATTCAGTTCAATAAGTATGTTGCCTTGAAGCTTTGCTGGAACTGAATCGCTCTCCATGAGATGCGCGATTCCACGTGCTACCGTGGTCTTTCCTACGCCTCTTCCCCCCACAAGAAGCACATTGTTCTTCTGCTTTCTGCAAAGGACCCTCACCGCCTTATCCATCTCGTCCTTTCTGCCGACGATTTCAGGATATGCCTGGACCGGATTGAAGTATTTACCCAGCCTTTCCTCTGGTTCTGAGCTCTGAGAGTCACTTATAGCAATGAGTGAATTGAGGAACTCGGGAACGCTGCAGTCCAATGACTTCTCCATGTAGAACCTTGCATAAGAATCCTCAAGGTGGAAGAATGAATACACTACATGGTGCAGTTGTATCGTATCCACCATTGCAGATACCGCAGTCTTGTTTGCAACCTCAAAAAGTTCCTGAAGTTGTTCTGAAAAATCGATCTTGATTTCCTGTTCTGCAGGGATGGTTTCAAGGTCGTTCAGGTAGCTGTAGATGTTGTCTTCCAGCTCTTGTGCACGCCCACATTTAGTGTAGACTTCCCAAAAGTCCTTGTCTTTGAGGAAGCCAGCAAGAAGATGTTCAGGAGTGAGGAATTCATGGCGTTTTTCAGTAGCGATTCCGTAAGCCTCCACCAATGCTCCTGTGACCTGCTGTGTCTGATTTATTGCCATCTATGTTATTCGGGTTGAATGTCAAACTTAAGTGGATAACCCTCCGCACGGGCCATTCTTGTAGCTTTTGCCACCTTGCTTCTGGCAATGTCAAGAGGGTATTTGCCGACGAATGCCTTCTGTCTGATATGGGTCTCTTCAGCTATTTCCTCGGCCTGCTGCATGGTCTTGCCGAACACTGTCATCAATACCTCAATGACGAACTCAAAGGTTGTGAAATCGTCATTCAGGATGGTAACGCTGTGCTTTCGGGGTTCCTTTGGTGCCGTCCTCACGTTAGAGCGGCTTTCCTTCTGCAATTCAGTCTGTGGCATGCTTGTCATGTATCTGTCTGCACCAATAGACGAACGGTGTATCGAGCAGACTGGTTATGATGAATATGATATAACTGCTTACGAATATAGACATGAGCGAACTCATAGGATATGTACCGTAGAATGCCAGGAAAGTGTAGAGGAAACTGTTGAGCAGCTGGCTTATCATTGTGGATCCGTTGTTTCTGATCCAGAGGCCCTTTCTGCTGTCACCGAACTTCTTCCTGCACCAGTCCCACCATTTGTGATAAAGCCATACATCGGTAAGCTGAGATATGAGATATACACCAAGAGATGCGCATACGATTCTAGGTGTGCTGCTGAATATCGTGCCTATGGCTCCGCTTGCCCAATCGTTCTCTGACGGTGTGTAGAGAAGCCACATCTGGGAGAGGAGGATGAAGAATATCGAACATAGGGTGCTGATCACTACAGCGCTGTTCGCATCCTTTCTGCTGTGGTTCTCGCTCATGACGTCCGTTACAAGGAATGTGCTGGCGAACAGAATGTTTCCAAGCGTCATCTCTACTCCGAATGCACGTACCAGGATGAGTACCTCGATGTTGGCAAGTATCGTAGCAAGTACATTGAAAGCAAGTAGTCCCTTCTTGCCGAAAAATCGGTAGAAAAGGACTACTCCTCCATAAGTCACTACGAATGAAAGAATGATCAATAATTCGTTTGTCATCTTCTTACTTTACAGAAAGATATTCTTCGACAAAGTCAATCAGGTTCTGAAGCTCGTTGTTGTCCGGAGCGCTGACAAGGACTGTAAGAAGATTGTTATGACCCTTGTCAGGAATACCTACACAGAAGAAGAAGCATGGGATTCCGTCATCTGTCCATACGTTGAAGCCATAAGCCTCACGCTTCTGGAATTCGAAACATACGATAGGCTCGTCATTGTTTGAGATCTCCTCTTCGCTCATGACATCCTCATAAGTCCTGCTTGCCTCGATATAGGCGTCAGAACCCTCCGGAATCACTCCTATGCTGATGTCGATGCTTCTGATATCCTTACCCTTGGCACTGATGCTCATGCTGTAGGATTTGGTACCGTCCTCCTCGTTGTATTCTTCAGTTTCATAGTTCCATATTTCAGGCATCTGCATTGTGATGCCCGCAAAATGTACCTGTTTCAATGCTACGTTCATATTCTTATCATTTAAATTATTCTACATCAAATACTATGACAACTCCGTCATTCTTCTCCACAGAGATGTCTGTCTTGTACAAATCACCTGCAGGGACATTACGTACGACAGGGGAGTTGCCTCCTTCGTAAATCCTCACGATGCTTTCCTTTGCAGTCTTCCAGTCAGAGCTGCCGCCGTCCTTGATCTCTTCTACCATTTCCCAGACATTGTACTTCTGGACAGGATCGCATGCGTTGATGGCAGCTACATACCATGTGTTTCCGTTGCGTCTTGCAAGGGCCACATGCTCGCCAGGACGTCCGTCAATGTACCTTGTCTCATCCCATGTTGTAGGAACCTCTCTAAGGAAGTCAAGACATGCCTCTGGGGCATCCTCAAGGTTGTTAGGAGCAAGAGCGAAGTTCTGGATAGGGTTCTGGAAGAGAACACATGTAGCGATCTGGAAAACATCTGTAGTACGTCTTGCGGTACCTCTTGTGTTATCCTTGCTGAGTCTCTCGTTCATGAAGCATCCGCCGAACTCCATAGAACCGACGGTGTTGCGGATGAACGGATGGAGACATGCGGCCTGAGCCTCCTGATTGCACTCGAACTGCGAGAATACGAGGTTTTCTGATGCTCTGACAGCCTCGCTTCCCACATAGTTAGGATACATCTTCTCCCATCCTCTCGGAAGAGTACAGCCGTGGAATATCACCATCAGACCATTGTCGTCAGCGTCGCTGAGGATGGCCTCATAATGTCTCATTGTCTCCTGCTTGTCGCCGCCGAAGAAGTCCACCTTGATGCCCTTTACACCGAGATTGTGCATCCAACGCATCTCCTTCTTTCTTGTGATAGGGTCTGACATGATGTTCACAGGTCCCTGCTCGATGTCGTTCCACCATCCGCTTGAACTGTACCAGAGGAACACGTCGATACCTTTACCTGCAGCATATTCCACAAGCTCGGCAATCTTTTCCTTACCGATATTGGTGTCCCACCAGTTGTCTACAAGAACATACTGGAAGTTCATTGCAGCTGCGAGATCCACATACTTGAGCTGGTCCTCGAAGTTTATGCTGGCATCCTGCCATACGATCCAGCTCCATGTGCCTTTTCCGTACTTGTATTCGTGTTCTGTCTCATAGCGAGGATCGACAACGTCCCATGCGATTGTAGTCTCCACGATAGGCTTGAGGCTTTCGCCAAGGGTGATTGTTCTCCATGGAGTGGTTCCAGGAAGGGCAATGCCCGGCTCGATAGTTCCGTTGCCGTTGTTTTCCTCAGGCATAGGATACTCGATCTTATAGCTGTAATATGAGCCGTCAGCAGAAATCCTGCTGTCACCAAGTCTTGATCCGCAGTATCTGCCGTCAACTCCTGTCTCGCTTATGAGTACCCATCCGTCCTCCTGTACATTGAAGAGACAAGGGAATGTGAATCCATGTCCGTTTCTTGACTTTTCTGCCATAGGTCTTGCGATACCGTAATGCTCCTCATAACTTGGAGTCGTACGCTTCCAGCCCTTCATAGCATCGCTCTGCGGAGTAAGATACGTCCTTACCTGATCGTTTGCTGAGGTCTCCGAGAAGTTGAACTCTGTCAATTCTTCGAGAACCCTAACGCTTCCTGTCTCGCCCTCCTTCGGAAGAAGATATCTGAAGGCAACGTCGTTACGGCTGATGATGAACTCCACATGGATCTTCTCGCCATTCGGATTGGTGAATGTGGCAGTAGCCGTGGAAGCCTTATGATTTACCTGGCTTGTCTTGGTCCTGTCCATGGTATAGTCCACAACGATTTCGTCATTCTCGAATGATACCATTTCAAGTTCCGACCAGTCAAAGGCATTGGTCTTGAGTCCGAGGCGTGACGCAGGCATGCTCAGGGACCTGCCATGGTCGATGCTGTACCATGCGATTCCTTTTGTCGCACCCACATACACTGTTGTTATGCCTTCAGGATCAGATACTGACTTGAAGGCTGTCTGTGCTGATGCTGTTGATATTGCCGCTGCTGCAATGATGAATGCAGAAACAGTCCTGATAAAGTTCTTCATGTAAACGGTCTTTAGAATTGGATATAATAAGGAGCAGGGAAGTGCATACCGTAGACTTTCAGCCCCTCAGCCCTGAAGAGTTCGAGAGCAGACTTGCGTGATTCTGCAGACTTCTCCTGATCCATGTCGAATCTTGCACAACTCTCAGGATTGGCAATCTGCAGAGCCGTAGCGTGCATGATGTCTCCTGCCAGTACGGTGTCTCCTATACGGTACATCGTATGCCCCGGAGTATGTCCATATGCCTTGATTGCCTGTATTCCGCACGGAAGGTCGTCGTCCTCTGTGAAAAGAACGATCTTTTCACCATATGCCCTGCCCATGTCGCTTTCATCCACGTCTCCCCATCCGTCATATTCGTCTTTGTTTAGATATACTGCAGCATTTGTAAATACAGCCTTTCCGTCATTCACCATACCTCCTATATGGTCGCCGTGGAGGTGTGTCAAGAATACATAATCAATATCTTCAGGACTCAGTCCGATTATTTTCAGAGTCGGTATAAGCTGCGCCTCTTCGCCGCCGTTTCCTGAGTCGAACAGTATGTTCTTTCCGTCCTTCTTCACGAGGAACGCGCACATCGAAGATGGTATTCCGTTCTCCACTCCAAGATCTTCAACAAGTCCTTCCGGCACGTTTGTAAACAGAGCAGGAGTCATTGTCATAGGAGTCTTGCTGTCAGGAATTGCGTGGAATTCAGTAGTGCTGACACTGATACATGATGCAGTCATCACTGATGCAGCAATGGCTGCAAAGAAAACGCTTATGTGTTTCATGGCCTAATATTTTAGAGGTATTCGAGAACAACCTTCTTCATCACTTCGTAGCCTTCCTTGTTCGGGTGGCATCCGTCATCGGCGTATTTCTTTGGAAGACCGTCCTTCTCATCCTTCATGACAGAGTGATAGTCCACATATGGGATGTCTGCGGATTCTGCATATTCCTTGAGCAGAACATTCAGCGCAATGATATCCTTTTCCTGTCCCTTCACTTCCGGACGCCAGTAGAAGAAGTTGCAAGGAAGAATAGAGCAGATGATAGGCTTGATGTTGTTGGCTCTTGCAATTTCGCACATCGAGATGATGTTTCCGAGTGAGTTCTCCGGTGCAATCTCTCCCAGGTTCTTTGCCACATCGTTTGTTCCTGCGAGGATGACCACATATTCAGGATGATGGTCGATCACGTCCCTTCTGAATCTTACAAGCATATGGGAAGTTGTCTGGCCTGAAATGCCTCTTCCGAGGAAATTGTTTGATGTGAAGAAATCAGGGTCAGCATTTACCCAGAAATCAGTTATGGAATCACCCATGAATACAACTCGTGGAGCAGTTGTCACCTCCTTGTTGGCTTCGTGGTATCTGTCAAACTTCGCCCAGTCTCCGACCTGAGGTTGTGCATATGCCACAGCAGCGATAAGGATTGCCATGACAGTAAGGATGTTTCTTTTCATAGTCGTTATATGTTTTTTCAATATTCGTTTTCTTACAGACTGCTGCCTCCGATAAAGCTGCGGAGGAGGGAAGTGGCCGGCACCTCCTTGTCAGATACCGGTGTGAAATAGCTCAGGAACTTCTTGAGTCTGTGTGCCTCACTGTATTCAGGACAGTTCTTAGGAACGGTCATGAGGATTCGCTCGGCATGTGCTCTTACCACAGCGAATTCCACAAGGTATGCTGAATTGAAGAGCACATCCGCATTTTCCTGGTACGGATATATCCATTTGACTTCAGATCTGCGCACATTAGGCCAATGCATGATCGATTCGCGTGCAGTGAATGCACCCTTGTTGAAGTCGCGTACGATTCTTCTCAGAAGGCGGTTGTCGCTGGTCGGGATGCAGTTGTGGTCATCCAGTGATATGCTGGTGATGGTGTTGATGAATATCCTGTATTTTGAAGCGTCGTCCACCATGTCCGTAAGCCTTGGGTTCAGTGCATGGATTCCTTCGATGATGAGGACGGAACCCGGCTCGAGCTTCAGCTTCCTTCCGTTGAATTCTCTGAGGCCTGTCACGAAGTTGTATTCAGGCACATCAACGGTTTCACCTGCAAGCAGCTTGATTACGTCGCTCTGAAGATATCTGTGGTCTACTGTGTCGAAATTGTCGAAGTCGAAATCGCCGTTAGGGAGTCTCGGCGTATCAAGACGGTTCACGAAATAATCGTCTGTAGAGAATGATACAGGACGGATACCGCAGGCCTTGAGCTGGATGCTCAGACGTTTGCAGAAAGTGGATTTTCCGCTGCTGCTAGGTCCTGTGATGAGTACCAGGCGTACAGGGTTTTCAGGCGCATTGACGCGTCTTTCGATCTCCTCGGCAATCTGTACGATCTTCTTTTCCTGAAGGGCCTCTGCAATCTTGATCAGGTCGCTGGCTTCACCCCTCTGACATGCGAGATTCACGTCTCCGGCGTTGTCCAGACCCATGATACGGTTCCATTTGAGGTTCTCCGAGAACACCTCGAAGGTCTTCGGCTGCTCTACAAACGGAGCCAGTTCCTCTGGAGCGTGTCTGTTCGGAACTCTTAGCAGGAGACCGTCACGATACATTTCAAGACTCCACACCTTGAGGCAGCCTGTGCTGGAAAGGAGAGCCTCGTAATAGTGGTCAGGAGTGCCGTCCAGAGTGTAATAGTTGACATATACGTCACCTGTGGTCTTGAGGAGCTTTACCTTATCCTCATGACCAAGTCCGGAGAAGAGCTCCATAGCCTCCTCTGTCCTGACCTCGTGTCTGCGGAACGGCATGTCCGCATCCACTATTTCACGCATCCTGTCCCTTATCTTGTCCAGTTCGCCAGCTGTAAGTGAGCTGCCGTCACCTTTGCTGATGTTGCAGTAATATCCCTTTGAAATAGGCCTTCTGATGACCACTCTGCAGTCAGGGAGGACATCCTTTGCCGCCTTGCACATGAGGAAGCAGAGCGAGTTGCAGTATACGCTTCTTCCGACATACGAGGTGTAATCAAGAAATTCGACCTGTCTGCTGTTGAATGCCCTGTACTTGAGTCCCTGGCTTACATTGTTGACTTTAGCGCAAAGTATAGGATAGGGCTTCTCGAATTCAAATTCAGGGAGCATATCCATCAATGTCGTACCTTCAGGGAAGGTCATGCTGGTCTTTGTGTTGACGCAGTATATCTTTACCATGTGTCTGTATTATCAGTTAGTTTACCTCTTCTTTCAACTTGTCAGAGAAAAGTGCATCTATGACTGCCTTCATCTCCATCTTACCTCTTTCGTCTATTCCATGTTTTCCGCAGGCATCAGATACCGCTTCATGGATGTCGGAATAGAAAGTCATCAGTTCATCCTTCTGCAGCTTGAATTCATATTTCTGGATGTCTCTGATAGCCTTGTATGTCTTGTCGAAATTGCCTTCTTTCGAACTTTTTACCAGGTTTTCAGCCAGTTTTGCTGTCTTTTCTTCATATCCTTTCGGAAGCTGAGCCTCTGCACTCAGGCAGATCAGTCCGAAAATAATGATGGCCCAAATCTTTTTCATGTTCTTTCCGTTTTTACAAAGTTAATGTAAAAATCAGACAGACCAAAGATTCGGGCCATCATTATTTATGTATCACTTCGATTACTTCACAACGAAGTCGATTGTCTGGAGATCCTTGTCAAGTGATGAAGTTCCGTAGAGAATCTGATATCTACCTGGCTTGGTTGAGAGTTCGTCGATAGATGGGTCATAGTACTGGAATGACTCACCGTTGAGAACGATCTCAGCCTTGCCAGTCTCGCCTGGCTTGAGGCTTACCTTAGCAAAGCCCTTGAGGTCCTTGATCGATGCATCAGCATAGTCAAGAGCCTTCACGTAAACCTGTACAGTCTCAGTTCCTTCGCGGTCGCCTGTGTTTGTTACAGGAATTGTGATGGTTACTGAACCGTCAGCTGCCATAGACTTCTTGGAAATCTTACCCTTACCTACCTCGAATGTAGTGTATGAGAGACCATAACCGAATGCGTACTGTGGAACACCACGGAAGTAACGGTATGTTCTGTTCTCCATGCTGTAGTCGAGGAAGTCTGGGAGATCGTTTGTTGACTCGTAGAATGTTACAGGGAGCTTACCTCCTGGGTTGTAGTCACCGAAGATGACCTCAGCAAGAGCCTGTGAACCACCCTGACCAGGATACCAAGCCTGGAGAAGAGCGTCATACTGACCCTTCACGCTTCCGAATGCGATAGCAGAACCAGAGCAGTTTACGACAACTACCGGCTTGCCTGTAGCCTTCATAGCGCGGATAAGTCTCTGCTGAACCTCTGGAAGCTCGATGTCAGCCTTGTCACCGCCTTCGCCTTCCATCTGAGCTGAGATACCTCCGATAACGATGATCACGTCAGCGTCAGCAACGTTCTTGGCAACCTCGTCGAACTGGATGAGTCTTCTCTCGCAGATGTCAGCGCTGAGCATTGCAAAGTTACCGTTACCTCTCTTGTACTCGATCACGATTTCGTAAGTCTGACCCTCAACAATGTTGAATGACTTGTATTCAGCACCTCTTCTGAAACCGAAGCCACGACGTCCGCCACCGTTGTTCTCTTCATGAACCTCACCGTTGATCTTGAGAACGTATCCGTTGTCTGAAGAAAGAGCGTACTTCATCTCACCAGTGAAAGGTGCAGTGAACTTACCGCTTGCGCGTACAGAGATCTTGTCAGTGCTGATACCCTCTGCAAAACCCCATGCTCCGAATGTAGAGAAGTTGAGGGCCTTGTTGTAGTAACCTGTTGCATCTGGTGTACCCTCGAGCTCATTGTTGTTGTAGAATTCTACGTACATACCCTGACCGTCGTTGAAGTCCTTCATGTATGAGATTGTCTCATAACCTTCGTTGAGAGGACAAGCCTGGTTGTAGTATACCTCTGTTCCAGGAACTGCAGCCTTGATGCCCTGGAGAAGTGTGAATGTGTGCTCTGCAGTAGGAGTACCGCCGTAGTTACCGTTGAGGAGAGCTGCGTCGTCAGCGTTCGGACCTACGACAGCAATCTTCTTGAGGTTCTTTGAAAGAGGAAGGATACCGCCCTTGTTCTCAAGGAGTACCATTGACTCGCGTGCAGCCTGGATAGCAACCTGGTGGTTGTATTCGCTGTTGATTACCTCAGGACCAAGGTCCTTCCAAGGAATCATGTCGGCAGGATCGAACATACCGAGCTCGAAACGGCCATAGAGAGTTCTGCGGAGGTGATCGTCAAGAACAGACTCCTCGATGAGGTTCTTCTGGAGAGCTTCCTCAAGAACCATGAATACCTTACCGCACTCAAGGTCTGTACCGTTGAGGACTGCGTCTACAGATGCCTCAAGCGGACCCGCGTGAGTCTCATGCTGACCCTTGTTGTAGAAGTTGTTGATTGCATCGCAGTCTGTAAGAACGATGCCGTCATATCCCCACTTGCGGCGGAGGATGTCTACGAGAAGACGGTCGCTTGTACAGCATGGCTCACCTTCGTAACGGTTGTAAGCACACATGACCTCGCGTACATTACCCTTCTGAACGAGTGCCTTGAATGCAGGGAGGTAAGTCTCCCAAAGGTCACGCATAGAAACTGAAGCGTCATAAGAGTGACGGAGTGGCTCCGGACCGCTGTGTACAGCATAGTGCTTTGCACATGCGTGAGTCTTGAAGTACTTGTCATCGTTACCCTGCATACCAAGTACGTTCTGTACTCCGAGAACAGCGTTCATGTATGGGTCCTCACCGTAAGTCTCCTGACCACGACCCCATCTTGGGTCACGGAAGATGTTGACGTTAGGGCACCAGAATGTGAGTTCAGGGTTTCCTGGGTAGTAGATTACACCCATAGGAACGTTGAATACGCGCTCAGAACGGTTCCAGTTTGCACGAGCCTCATCAGATACTCCTGAGAATACATCGTATACGAGCTGCGGGTTGAATGCTGCAGCCATACCGATAGGCTGTGGATAAACTGTGTAGTCTGTCTCACGTACACCGTGGCAAGCCTCGCTCCACCAGTTGTATGACTCGATGCCGAGACGGTCAACAGAAACTGACTTGTTCATCATCAGACCAACCTTCTCCTGTGGAGTAAGGAGGGAGATGAGGTTTTCAGTACGCTCTGCATAAGAGAGGTTGTAGTTTCTGTAAGGATAGTTTCTGTCAAGGTCATTACCGCCTTCTGTCTGGTTGACAACAGCCTTTACTGAAAGAGACGCGAGAGTGTTGCCGTCTCTGTCGATGAGCTCGACGCGACGATTGCTCTTGCCGTTCTCCTTCTTAGGGTTGAAAGTAATCATTACTGTAGCTTCAGCACCTGGCTCTACTGTAACGTCATCATAGAATGCTCTTACGCACTCGCAGCTAGGAATGTCTCTGTCGATCTTGACAGCCTCTTTTGAGTTGTTCTTGAAGGTGAAAGTGTGTGCCACTGTACCCTCTGCCGACTCAACTGTACCGAAGTCCCACTCGTACTTGTCGAATACGATCGGGCTCTTCTTGTTCTGTGCTCCGGCAGTAGCCATGATGCACAAAACGCTGAGAATTGAAATGAGTGTTTTCTTCATGTGATTGTAATTATGTTAGTTAACTATGAAATCGATTGTCTGGAGATCCTTGTCAAGTGAAGAAGTTCCGTAGAGGATCTGATATCTTCCTGACTTGGTGGAGAGCTCGTCAATGGATGGGTCATAATACATGAATGACTCTCCGTTGAGAACGATTTCAGCCTTACCTGTCTCGCCTGGCTTGAGGCTGAGCTTAGCAAATCCCTTGAGATCCTTGATAGATGCATCAGCATAGTCAAGAGCCTTCACGTAAACCTGTATAGTCTCAGTTCCTTCGCGGTCTCCTGTGTTCTTTACAGGAACTGTGAGTGTCACTGAACCGTCAGCTGCCATAGACTTCTTGGAAATCTTAGCCTTACCAACTTCGAATGTAGTATAAGAGAGACCATAACCGAAAGCATACTGCGGAACACCGCGGAAGTAACGGTATGTTCTGTTCTCCATGCTGTAGTCGAGGAAATCAGGAAGGTCGTCATTGGATGCATAGAAGGTTACAGGAAGCTTTCCTCCTGGGTTGAAGTCTCCGAAGATGACTTCTGCAAGAGCCTGTGAACCACCCTGACCAGGATACCATGCCTGGATGAGAGCGTCGTACTGTCCTTCAAGGCAACCGAATGCGATAGCAGAACCTGAGCAGTTTACAACAACTACCGGCTTGCCTGTAGCATGCATTGCGCGGATGAGTCTCTGCTGTACTTCCGGGAGTTCGATTGTTGCCTTGTCGCCGCCTTCGCCTTCCATCTGAGCTGAGATGCCTCCGATGACGATGATCACGTCCGCATCTGCAACTTCCTTCGACAATGTCTCATATTCTACCGGCTTGCGCTCGCAGATGTCTGCGCTGAATGTCGCGAAATGGTCTGTGCCTCTGCGATATTCGATCAGAATGTCGTAAGTCTGACCCTCAACGACATTGAATGACTTGTAATCCAACTTTCTGCCCATTCCTCTACGACCCTGTCCCGAAGTTGTCTGGTCGACAGTCTCTCCGTTGATCTGAAGGAGATAGCCGTTGTCGGTTGTGATGTTATACTTCATCACGCCAGTAAAGGTCGCAGTGTATCTTCCTGTCACGCGTACAGACATGTCGTCAGTGTTGATTCCGTCAGCAAAACCATATGCACCGAATGTCGAGAAGTTGAGTTTGTCGTAATAACCTTTCACATCAGGTGTGCCTTCAAGATTCTTGTTGTTGTAGAACTCGACATATACACCCTTTCCTTCATTGAATTCCGGAAGATGTGTTGTTGTGACGATAGTGTCATTGAGAGGGCATGCCATGCTGTAATATACCTCTGTGCCCGGTACGGCCTTTCTGATTCCGTCAAGAAGTGATGCTGTGTGCTCAGGAGTAGGGGATCCGGCATAGTTTCCGTCTAGAAGTGCTGAATCGTGTGCGTTCGGGCCTACGACAGCAATCTTCTTCAGGTTCTTTGACAAAGGAAGAACGCTGCCTTTGTTCTCAAGGAGGACCATGGATTCGCGTGCTGCCTGAACTGCAAGCTGATGGTGCTCTTCGCTGCTGATCACCTCTGGTGCGATATCAGCCCATGGGAGCATTTCGGCAGGATCGAACATACCGAGCTCAAAACGGCCGTAGAGAGTCTTGCGGAGGTGGTCGTCGAGAACATTCTCTGTAATCATACCCTTGTCCAATGCTTCAGTAAGAACCTGGAACACTCTGCCGCACTCGAGGTCTGTTCCGTTGAGGACAGCATCTACAGAGGCCTCAAGCGGACCTGCATGAGTCTCATGCTGACGCTTGTTGTAGAAGTTGTTGATTGCATCGCAGTCAGTAAGAACGATACCGTCGTATCCCCACTTGCGACGGAGGATGTCTACGAGAAGACGGTCGCTTGTACAGCAAGGAACTCCTTCGTAACGATTATAGGCGCACATGACCTCACGGACATTACCCTTCTGGACGAGGGCCTTGAATGCAGGGAGGTAAGTCTCCCAAAGGTCGCGCATTGAAACCGATGCATTGTATGAGTGGCGGAGCGGTTCCGGACCGCTGTGTACTGCATAGTGCTTTGCACAAGCATGAGTCTTGAAATACTTGTCGTCGTTACCCTGCATTCCGAGTACGTTCTGTACGCCGAGTATCGAGTTGAGATATGGGTCCTCTCCGTAAGATTCCTGACCGCGTCCCCATCTTGGGTCACGGAAGATGTTCACGTTAGGACACCAGAATGTGAGTTCAGGATTGCCAGGGTAGTAGATTGCACCCATAGGTACGTTGAACTCCCTTTCTGAACGGTTCCAGTTGGCACGTGCTTCGTCAGAAACCTGTGTGAATACTTTGTAGATCATTTCCGGATTGAAGGCTGATGCCATTCCGATCGGCTGCGGATATACAGTATATCCTGCCTTCACAACTCCGTGGCAGGCTTCGCTCCACCAGTTGTAAGAAGGGATTCCCAATCTGTCTACAGAAGCGGACTTGTTCATCATAAGTCCGACCTTCTCCTCCGGAGTCAGGATTGAAATGAGGCTTTCCACACGTTCTTCGAACGAGAGGGAAGTGTCTCTGAACTTAAGATCCTGCTGTGTTTCCTGTGCTCCGGCTGAAAGCCAGAATGCGGAAAGAAGCAGTGATGACAAGAAATATTTTTTCATTACCGGATAAGTTGTTGGTTTATGTGCATACTTTTACAAAGTAAAACTACAAATAAAAAGGAAAAGCACCAAATCTCACTCGATGTTTGGTGCTTTTTTATTCGAAATCGATGTTTTTTGAATCAAAAGTGGTATCTGACCGGCTATTTGACAAGTCTTACTTCGTAAAACATCTGGCTCATGCCATTTTCCGGACTTGTGAATTTCACTGTAATCATGTCGGTTTTAGAGAGCGCTTCAGGTACAGGGACAAGAATGATTTCCTCTGTATTCGGAACGGATGTCTGAATTGTTCCTGCCTCGATTCCGTTCATTGTGACAGTCGCCTTCGCTCCCTCGCGACCTGTGCAGACAACGCGTACTGACTTCACTTCGTTGCCCTTCGACTTCAACGCGTAGCTGAACCATCCGCCCCTCATTGCCATTCTCCAGTGGCGTCCGTTGTTGTCACCGTTGCGTGAGCTCTCCATCTTGATGAAATGGTCGCTTTCAGGCTGCTGCTCTCCGCATGTAACCTTGTCTGCAGTAATCATTTCAAGAGCAGTTCTCTCGTTCTCCTCGAGTTCCTGTCTTGCAAGTCTTTCCTTCCACTGCTCTTCAGTCAGTACTGGCCAGTAGACCATGTATCTGCACTCGTGCAGGCTGCTGAATGGAACCAAGGTCATACCATTTTCATATTTCATCGGAGCTGTGCCTGAAAGATGGAAGGTCATAGGTCTGTTCTCATCCTTGGTTATCATCGAAAGGAGGTCATCCTTGTTTCCTACAATTACAGGCATGTCCTGGAGCGGAAGCTGCTTGCCGGCTGCGATATGTCCTCCGCGGCTGTCGTCTGCATACATTCCGAGCTGCTCCTGTCTTCCGATCTCTGCAGCAAGTACCACAGGACCGTACATGAACGAGTAGTTGTCTGAATTGTCAGGAAGAGGAACTGCTCTTAGTGACATAGGGATGGAAACCTCCACCTTGTCACCCTTAGACCATTTTCTCGACACCCTTACGAATCCGTCAGCTGCTGCAGTGTTTACGTTGACACCGTTCACCTTCACTGTGACGCCTGATGTCCACTCAGGAACGCGGATGCTGACAGTGAACTTTCTTGACTTATCAGGGTTGATGATCAACGAAGTTCCTTCCTCTGCAGGGAAGTTGTTGACCTGCTCGACAACTGTGTTGCCCCACTGGAGTACGGAAGGAATGAAGAGGTTTACAAAGAGTTCCTCATCACCTTTGTGGGAGTAGATCATCTCGCCGTATCTCGCATGGTTCTCCATACCTGAACCTACGCAGCACCAGAAGCTTGTCTGAGGCTGTGAATAGACTCTGTAATGACCGGAACGCATAGGAGTGAAATATACGAAACCTCCCTGGATCGGATTGACTGTCGAGAGAATGTGGTTGTATACCGCACGCTCATAGTAGTCCATATAGTGGGTGTTTCCGGTTGTTTCGTAAAGCATCTTTGTGAGTCTGAGCATGTTGTAGGTGTTGCATGTCTCAGGTCCCTGCTCGCTTTCAAGCATGCTTGAGAAGTCGTCGGCAGGATGGAAATGCTCTCTTACGCTGTTTCCACCGATAGTGATGCTTCGGTTGTCCACGACTGTCTCCCAGAAGTACTGAGCAGCCTTGTCCCAGTCTGCATAACCTTCGATGTCTGCAATCCTCTTGTATCCGATCACTTTCGGAATCTGAGTGTTTGCATGCATTCCTGTAAGGTGGTCCTCTCCCTTGAGGAGCGGCTCGAGAACCCTGTTGTGCGAGAATCTCTTCGCCATATCCATGAATCTCTTGTCGCCGCTGATGGCAGCAGCATCTGCGAATACCTCATTGAGACCTCCGTGCTCGCTTGAAAGCATTCCCTGAATCTGTTCGTCTGAGAGTTTCTCAGTGAGTCTGTACATCCAGTCAGTCAGACCGATGAACATCTCCTTGCACTCCTGGCTTCCGTAGAGAAGGTATGCGTCACGAAGTCCCGCGAAGATCTTGTGGATGTTGTAGAGAGGTACCCACTTGTCGTTAAGGCTGAACGACGCCGGACGGATGTCACCCTCCGATACCTCCTTCCATGTCTGACGTCCGCCAGGAACACCGCTCAAGTAGCCGTCACCTGAAGCGTCTGCACATCTCTTGAATTCCGAAATGACATAGTCGAGACGTGTCTTGATTTCAGGATGTCCTGTCGATGCGTACATATACGAAAGTGCTGACAGATAATGTCCTCCGATATGTCCGTCAAGGCCGGTGTTTTCCCAGTTGGTGTAGTTGTCCGCCTTCGGCTCGAGGCCTGCTTCCTTGAGATAAGGGGCAAGAAGACGGTCAGGGTCGATTCCGAGAAGATATCTCAAATCCATGTCCTCAGCATGCTTGAAGACGCTTTCTGTCAGCGTAACGTCGTTTACGCTGAAGCTTTCCATCTGTACAGGAATCTGCGCGTACATGCCGGCTGCAATTGCAAACATGGCAGATGCGAATAGCGTTCTGATGATTTTCATATGTTCAAGTGTTTATTTCTTTTTACCTAACCATGTTGCGCTGTACCAGAGCTGCTCGAACGGACCACGCTTGTGGTGCTTCATCCACCATGTGCAGAAGAGGAACTGAAGTGCTACGAAAACGATTGCAAGTGCGAAATCTGCAGTATGTCCGAAATGACGGAACAGACCGAATCCCCAGTTGTAGAACAACAATGCGCCGAAGATCGACTGTGTGAGGTAGTTGGTGAGGCTCATTCTGCCGTATGGGGCGATCTTGATAAGCCAGTTCTTTGCTGATGTGTTATAATAAAGCAGTGTTATTCCGGCTACATAGAAGAACATCATGGCAAAGTTCTTCCACATGTTGAGGGCAACGCTGAGACTGTTGGAAATGCATGGTGCCTCAAACATTCCCGGTATGAATTTGTAAAGAGGCAGAAGTACTGCAAAGGCTGCTGCAGATCCGATAAGAATCTTCTTCCAGATCTTGAGGTTGTTGCCTTCGTTGTAGAAGAGTCTTGTTCTTCCGAGCATTATACCTGTAAGGAAGAAAAGGACGTTCTGCGTCATTCGTCCGTTCTCGATTGCCCAAAGGAAGTTTGCAGGAAGTCCGAGCTTGAGGCCTGCCTCAGCCACGTCAATGAGGGTTCCGGAACTCTGTGATTCGATGAGTCCGCCATAATACATGCCGCTGTTGAGATAGAGAGGCGTTGCTGACGGGTCGATGATTCCCTTTATGAGATATATGAGCTCGACAGGCTGGATGAGCATCAGTCCGATAAAGAACCAGATCATCTTGTTGCTGGCTCTGATGAACGGAATGACAAGCAGGCCGCAGACTGCGTAGATGAAGAGGATATCACCGTTATAGAACAGCAGGTCGAAGGTTCCGAGGAGCATCAGGAGAAACATTCTCCATACGAATCTAGGTCTGAAATCTATTCCTTTCTGAGCCTGATTGTCATGCTGGATGAAGAAGCTGAGTCCGAAAAGTACAGAGAAGATCGCATACATCTTACCTGCGAGGAGGAAGAATATGGAATCCCAGACTTTTGTGTTGATGGATGCCCAGAGCTCGTTCTTAGGTTCGGGGAACAGGAAGAAGTTCATCTGTTCCTGGAAATGGATGAGGATGATGCCGGCGATGGCCACTCCTCTGAGGATGTCAGCGACATCAATACGGCTGTTCGGACGTGCCGAAGGCGTGTAGCAATATTTCATATCGGGTTATAAAAGTATTAGGCTGTTAATTCCTGCAAAAATACGGATAGTTTGCTAAACTATGAAATAATAATGCATATTGTGTCAAAAGTAATATATTTTGCAACAAAATATTATGAAAATTCGTATTTATACTTATAAATTTGTAGAAAGATACTAGGTATATATTATAATGAAACGTTACATTCTTAAACCACTGCTTTGCACAGCCGCTCTTTTGCTTGTACTGACGGCAAATGCAATCGATCATCCTAAAGCAACTCTCCCTGTCGTATCATCAGAGCGTTTTACCATCGTTAAGGATGGCAAGCCTCTCCCGATAGTCGTATCCGCAGACGATGACAAGGCAGTCCTTCGTGCTGCTGACAATCTTGTCAAGGACTTCGAGATGGTTACAGGAAACAAACCGGTACTTTCAGATAAGCCTGCAGCTTCAAATTCCATCATCATCGGTTCTCTCGAGTCTCCTCTTGTGAAGGATATGGTAAGCCGTGGAAGACTGGATATATCTTCTCTCTCAGGATGCAATGAGAAATATCTCATCCAGACAATTGTAAAACCTTTTGACGGAGTGGATGAAGCTCTTGTCATCGTAGGCAGCGACCGCAGAGGAACAGTCTATGGTATCTATGAAATTTCAGAGCAGATCGGTGTATCTCCATGGTATGATTGGGCTGATGTGCCTGTCGCAAAGCAGAATGACCTTTCGATAGAACGCGGTTCCTATACAGCAGGGGAGCCTGCAGTCCAGTATCGCGGAATCTTCCTCAACGACGAGGCACCTTGCCTTACCGGTTGGGTGAAGCATACTTACGGAACAGATTATGGAGACCATCGTTTCTATGAAAGAGTCTTCGAACTGATCCTTCGTCTCCGCGGTAACTTCCTCTGGCCGGCAATGTGGGATTGGGCATTCTATGCAGACGATCCGCTCAACAGCAAGACCGCTGACGAGATGGGTGTGATCATGGGTACGTCACACCATGAGCCGATGGCAAGAAATCACCAGGAATGGGCTCGCAGACGCAACAGTACAGGCCCATGGGATTATAACAGGAACAAGAAGGTTCTCGACCAGTTCTTCAAGGAAGGAATCGAGCGTGCACGTGATACGGAAGACCTCATCACAATCGGTATGCGTGGCGACGGTGACGAGGCAATGAGTCCTGAAGCAGACGTCGCTCTTCTTGAGAAAGTTATTGATAATCAGCGTAAGATCATCCGTCAGGTGACCAAGAAGCCTGCCGATCAGACTCTGCAGGCGTGGGCACTCTACAAGGAGGTTCAGGAGTACTATGAGAAGGGTCTCAGGGTGCCTGATGACGTCATGATCCTCATCTCTGACGACAACTGGGGCGATATCAGAAAGGTTCCGAACGCAGAAGAACGTAAGCGCAAGGGTGGCTGGGGTATGTACTACCATGTCGACTATGTTGGAGCGCCTCGAAACTCGAAGTGGCAGAATGTGACTCCTGTTCAGAATCTTTGGGAACAGATGCAGCTTACTTATGAGTATGGCGTAGACCGTCTTTGGGTTCTCAATGTGGGTGACCTCAAGCCTATGGAGTATCCTATCACGCTTTTCCTCGACCTTGCATGGAACCCGACAAAATATACTGCTGAGAATCTTAAGGAGCATACAGTAGATTTCTGCAGACAGCAGTTCGGTGAGGATCAGGCAGCTGAGGCGGCACGCATCCTCAACCTCTACAGCAAATACAATGGACGAATCACAGCAGAGATGCTTGACAGGAATACCTATAACCTCAAGACAGGCGAGTGGAAGCAGGTATCTGACGAGTATCTCAAGCTTGAAGCGGAGGCGCTCCGTCAGTACATGACTCTTCCGGAAGCCGCTAAGGATGCATATTTCCAACTCATCCTCTTCCCTGTACAGGCTATGGCGAACATCTATGAGATGTACTATGCGCAGGCTATGAATCATGCACTTTACAAGGCAAACGATCCGGCTGCAAATCAGTGGGCAGACAAGGTTGAGGCTTGTTTTGAGCGTGACAAGTTCCTCCACAATCAGTACAACAACGAAATGGCTGACGGTAAGTGGAAGAATATGATGACCCAGAAGCATATCGGATACAGAAGCTGGAACGACAACTTCCCTGCAGACATTCTTCCTTCGGTGTTCCGAATCGAAGAATCGGATCCGCTTCCTTCAGGATTCACTTTCTCTGCAGATCCTGGTCAGGTGGTGATTGAGGCTCCACATATCTTTGCAAAGCAGAATTCTGCAGAAGGTGAGTGGAAGCTTATTCCTGATATGGGACGTACACTCGGCGGTGTGGCTCTGTTCCCTTATGATGTGCCTGTTGAAGGTGCCAGCCTTACTTACAGAATGGAAATCCCTTCTGATGTAAAGGAAGTTACGGTTCATGTTGCGACAAAGTCTACTCTTGCATTCCACGATGCGGAAGGCCACAGTTACAGGGTAGGATTCAAGGGTGCTCCTGCAGTGGAGCGCTGCTTCAACAACAGACTCAACGAAAAGCCTGAAAACATCTACAGCGTATATTATCCTACAGTTGCGGGAAGAGTTGCGATAGAGAAAATAAACCTTGAGCTTCCTTCTGTGTCTTCTTCAATATACGAACTTGTAATTGAACCGCTCGATCCGGGTATAGTATTTGAAAAGATAGTAGTGGATTTCGGAGGATATGAGAAAAGTTATCTCCTAGGAAAGGAATCCTCTTACAATAGAGAATGAACCTCAAATGAGGTTTGACCGGTTGGTTAGTGTGTAAGTGGCGGCAGTCCGAAAGGGCTGCCGCCTTATTTTACGATTCTTTTTTATTTCTCGGATTGTTTGTAGTTTTGCATGCACGATAACAAATAACCAAAATCATATGAGAACATTGTTTATAATGCTTTCTGCATTGGTCTTGTCAGTATCTTGTTCAAGACTTGAGCCTGGTCAGGTAGAAGTGACCGGAGGTGTCATCCAGGGAACTGTTATGGATGATATGACTGTTTACAAAGGTATCCCGTTTGCTGCTCCGCCGGTAGGGGAGAACAGATGGAAGGCTCCTCAGCCTGTAGTTCCATGGGAGGGAGTCAAGGATGCGACAAAATTCGGAAAAGGACCTATCCAGGGATCCGGTCAGGAGACTGATGAATTCTCAGAGGATTGTCTGTACCTCAATGTATGGAGCCCTGCAAAGTCTCCTAAGGACAAGCTTCCTGTGCTTGTATGGATCTACGGCGGTGGCTTCTCAATGGGCTCTTCGGCCTTCAATGACGGTTCGGAGCTCGCACGCAAGGGTGTCATCCTTGTCAGCATGAACTATCGCGTAGGTCAGCTCGGATTCTTTGCTCATCCGGAACTCAGCGCTGAAAACCCCGAGGGTGTGTCAGGAAACTACGGTATCCTTGACCAGATTGCTGCGCTGAAATGGATTCAGGAGAATATTGCTGCCTTTGGTGGTGATCCTGAGAAGGTTACAATCTTCGGAGAGTCTGCAGGTGGTATTTCTGTAAGCATGCTTTGCGCTTCACCTCTGGCAAAAGGTCTGTTCAGAGGAGCTATATCTCAGAGCGGTGGTTCATTCGGACCTCCAAGAGAGGATCCGTATCCAGGCGAGAACATGAAGAGACTTGCTGATGCGGAAAAGGACGGAGTGAAGTTTGCCGAAAGACTCGGAGCAGCTTCTGTCGAAGATCTCAGAGCAATGGATCCAAGCAGATTGGGCCTTCCATTCACATTGGCCGGTGGTGCATGGCCTGTAGTTGACGGTTATGTGATTCCGGATGATCAATACCTTCTTTATGATGCCGGCAAGTTCAATGATGTTGACATTCTTGTAGGATATAACTCGGATGAAGGAGCAAGCTTCACATTCGGTAACAATAGTGCTGAGGCTCACAAGGCAAGTGTGATCGAGAGGTACGGACCGTTTGCGGAAGCGCTTCTCAAGGAATACCCTGTTGAGGGACCAGTATTGACAAAGTCTGCGCGTGACCTCTCCCGTGATGCGTCTTTCGGATGGCATACATGGACATGGGCCCGCCTCCAGACAGAGAAAGGTAATTCGAATGTATATCTCTACTATTTCGACCAGCATCCTGAGCATTCGGATGGCTCTCCACACGGACAGGACGTTGACTTCGTATTCAAGGCTCTCAAGAACGAGGCTGTTGACACAGATTTCGAACTTTCGGAGATCATGGCGACATACTGGACCAACTTTGCAAAGTATGGAAATCCTAACGGCGAGGGCCTTCCTCAGTGGCCTGAGTTCACCACAGACAATCATGTGACAATGGTTCTCAAGGGTGATGCTCCATATCCTGCACCGGTTCCGGATGAAGACTCTATGGAGGTGCTTGACGCCTATTTCAAATGGCGCAGAGATCAATAGTGCAAATAAAAGATACAAAATCGACAGTTTTCAAGAGGATGTCACATATGTGGCATCCTCTTGATGTTTTGGGCTTGCCAATTTTATAGCAAATGGTCTGTTTTTATTACAAAGTAATAAGAAATAATGTTATTTTTGTTACTTGTATAAATATGCATACAGATAAACATAATAACATGAAAAGACTGGTAATCCTCGCACTGTCACTTTTTGTGATTACTGCATCTGCATTTTCTCAGGAAAGTGTAAACATCAATGTAAGTTCAAAGGCTCCGTCCGGAACCATCGATCCGATGATCTACGGACAGCTTTTTGAGCACATCTACTTCTCTGCCAATAACGGCGTATGGCAGGAACTCATCTACGAACGCTCATTCGAGCCTGAACAGTATCCTGGTATCCACCCTAGAGACGGATTCTTTGACGGATGGTATATGGATGATGAGAATGTACTCCATTCGCCTACACGTTATGAGCAGCCTATCAACATCACATCGGTAGACAGTGATGACTATGAGATTACAATGGATGTGAAATGGCGTTCCTACAGACTTCAGAACCGTTCATGGAGCGGTGGTCTTCTTGATATGAGATTCGCTGTAAAGAATCAGGCGGACGGCGAACCATATTTCGTTCGTATCCATAACCCGTATTACGAAGCACGTATCCTCAGCACTGCTCAGACTGAATCTCAGATTCAGGCCCAGAGTCTTGCTCAGGCCCGTCAGAACGCAATGCAGGTGACTGACCCTAACTTCTCGATTTCAAAGAGAGTGGAGAAGGAAATGCCAAGTTTCGGCGGAAGAACCCGCAAGATCACAACTCTCGATCCTATCACCTACAAGATTGCCAATGCTCAGCAGATCAATGAGAACCAGGACTGGCATAAGCTCCGCATCAGCTGCAAGGGCAACTCCGTTACAGTATATTGGGACGGCAAGAAGGTCCTCAATTCAAGCAAGCTCGATGCAGTCGGCAAGAACGACATCGTATTCTGGGTAAACTATACTGAAGCATACTACAAGAACATCAAGGTCGCTTCTTCAAACGGAAAGACCATCTACTTCGAAGGAACACCTGAGGATGTGAAGATTCCTGCTGTCGCTCCTCAGTGGAACTCGTTCGGCAACGGAAAATTCGAGATGGTCAAGGGTGATGCCATAAACATGGAATACTCGCAGAAGGTTACTGCAACATCAAAGACAGGTGTCTTCCAGGGCCCTCAGAATGTGGTTGCAGGCGAAACTTTCCTCGGTTCGATCTATGCAAAGGGCGACGGAAAGCTTTCTGTAGGACTTAAGAGAGGAGACGAGTTCATCGTTGAGCAGACTCTCGGCGTACCTGGATCAGAGTGGAAGAAATTCGACATCACGCTTCCTGCAGGAGAAAACAGCGGAGATGCGGATTTTGCAATCGCTGTAGAGAACGGTACAGTTCAGTTCGACCAGGTTACACTTACTACAGCTACAGGTCAGTCTCTCGGAGGTTTCCGTCCGGACATCCTCAAGGCGGTGAAGGATCTCCATCCTACATGTCTCCGTTGGCCAGGTGGCGGATATGTTGCTCAGTACGACTGGAAATGGGGTATCGGACCTCAGGAAGACCGTCAGAGATGGCCTAACTGGATGTGGATGGACTATGACCAGAACTGCTTCGGTACAGACGAGTTCATCAGATTCTGCCGCGAGGTCAATACAGAGCCGGTAATCGTAGTTTCTGTAAGATTCGAGCTTCCTGAGTCAGAAAGAGACCGCATCATCCAGGATGCAGCTGACTGGGTTGCATACTGCAACGAACCTGCAACAGGAAAGTGGGGAAGTGTACGTGCTGCAAACGGTCATCCTGAGCCATATAACGTGAAGTATTGGGAGATTGACAACGAGATGTGGGAGATGGGTATCGAGAAATACGAGGCTTGTGTCCGTGACTTCTCAGAGGCTATGCGCGCAGTAGACCCAACAATCAAGATCATCGCTTGCGGCGGTTTCCGCGGACAGGACGAAGGCATGATCCAGCGTTCAGCAAACTATTTCGACTACCTCAGCCTCCATCACTACGAGCAGAAGGGCGGTTACGCTACAGGCCCTAAGAGACTCGGAGCTCAGTACGACCAGTATGCCGAAATGATCGCAAACTCTCCTAACCCTAACGTGAAGCTCTTCATCTCAGAGTGGAACCTCCAGAGCATCGACTGGCAGACAGGTCTTTTCGCAGGTGGTTTCCTCAACGAGTGCGAATCGCGTGACATCGTTGCTATGGGTTCTGCAGCGCTCTTTATCCGTCGTACAGATGCTCCGGACTGGAACAATGCATTCATCAACTTCGACTATAAGGACCTCTTCGTCGCACCTAACTATCAGGTGACAGAACTCTGGTACGATCACTTCTCAAGATATCGTCTTTCATACGAGGGAGATACAAAGGAAATCAGCGTAGTCACTACAATGTCCGAGAACGGACGCGACGTCATCGTTAAGGTAGTCAACCCGACTGAAACTCCATACAGACTCACAGTTGACGGTGACTGGAAGGGCATCGCTTCGACAGAGTATGAATACTATGCGCCAGGTTCACTTGACGTACAGAACAGCATGGAAAACAAGAATGCTGTAGCACTCAAGATGTTCACTCCATCATTTACCGAGCAGCAGGTGGTTCTCGAGGTTGAGCCTCTCTCTGCAGGTGTATTGACAATCACTAAGAAATTCTAATGATAATGAAAAAACTTCTGACTATTTCTGCATTGGGTCTCGTGTCTGCAGTCTGCTTGGCGCAGAATCCTATCATCTCGACATCCTACACTCCGGACCCAGCACCTTATGTGCACGGTGACAAGCTTTATATGTTCGTAGGACATGACGAGGACGACGCCACATACTTCAAGATGAACGACTGGCAGCTCTTCTCGACTGAGGATATGGTGAACTGGACATATCTCGGTACACCTATCTCTACTGAAACATTCAAGTGGGCATATCATGGAGATCGCGCATGGGCATCTCAGGCAATCGAACGCAACGGCAAGTGGTACTGGTATGTATGTCTCAACGACGCAGACAAGAACGATGTTCTCGCAGTTGCAGTCGCTGACGATCCTCAAGGACCATACGTAGATGCAATCGGTGCACCTCTTGCGAAGGGCTTCTCATTCATCGACCCTACCGTCATGATCGACAACGACGGAAGAGCCTACCTCTTCTGGGGTAACAAGGGCCTCTGGTACGGAGAGCTCAACGACGACATGATCTCGTTCAAGGACGGTTACAAGGAAGTTCCCGGTTTCCACGATCCTGCATGTTTCGGACCTCAGTCAATCAAGATGAACTGGGCGAAGGGCAAGGAAGAACTCATGGTTGGATTCGAGGAAGGTCCATGGGTGTCTCGCAGAGGCGACCTCTACTACCTCACATATCCTGCAGGCGGCGTTCCTGAGCACATGGCATATTCTACCGCACCTTCGATCGACGGCCCTTGGACATACCGCGGCCGCATCATGAACGAGGCAGAAAACTCATTTACAATCCACGGCGGTGAAGTGACATACAAGGGACATAACTACATGTTCTACCACAACGGTAAGCTTCCTAATGGTCAGGGCTTCCACCGTTCTGCAGCGGTAGAGGAGTTCAAATACAATCCTGACGGAACCATTCCGTTCATTCCATTCACAGAGGAAGGTCCTGCTCCGGTAGGTACAATCGATCCATACAAGAGAGTAGAGGCTGAGACCATGGCCGACTCATGGGGAGTGAAGACTGACCGTCTTGCCGGAAAGAAGCACTACGTAAGACTCATCCACAATGGTGACTGGATCAAGGTACGTGAGGTTGAGTTCGGTACTGAAGGTCCTGAGACTCTTACTGTCGAGACTCTCAACTTCAAGACTCCCGGAACAATCGAGTTCTATGTAAACGCAATGAGCGACAGCCCGTTTGCAAGCGTGAAGGTCGACGGAACAGAGTCAGTACAGACAGTGGAGATCAAGACAAGACGTCCTGTCACAGGAAAGCATGATGTATACATCCTCTTCCGTGGCGGAGACGAGCAGATGTTCGACTTTGACTGGTGGAAACTCAACTGATTGTAATTAACTAACTAATAACCAAATGAATATGAAATCAAGAATTGTTCTTTCAACTGTGCTGGCAGCCTTGGCTTCCTCGATGCTTTCAGCTCAGAACATGAAAGTTAATGACCTCGAGTATTTCGAAGACAGAGGCGTGAACTTCCTTGTATACAGCAACGAGTACAACGGAATGTTCTGCGACGAGAAGACAGCTGCCATTGAAATGATCCAGAGAGGTGTACGTATTGCAACAGGTGGTGGTATCCGTCTGATGAATACTCCTGAGCAGTGGGATATCTATCCTGTTCTCGAATCAAGAACTGTCGACAAGAAGAATAACACAATTTCAGTTGTACTCTACTACGACAGGTATGACTTCAGAGTTACCATCAAGGTGACAGGCAAGGACAAGGGAGTCACTATGGCTGCCTATGTTGACAAGCCTGTTCCTGCAGAACTTGTCGGAAAGGCAGGTATGAACATCGAGTTCTTCCCGGCTACATATTTCGGCAAGACCTTCATGATGGACGGCAGATCCAACATCCTTCCTAAACATCCTGCAAGTGACACACAGATGCGTCCTCTCTCAGAGAAGATCACTCAGATCTATGGCGAAGGATACAATCTTTCTACATTTGACGACAGAGGAAGAGACGAGTTCATCGTGGCTTCTCCTCTCGCAACAGGAAAGACTCTCGTGATGGCACCGGAAGATGATGCCGTTCGCGTGACATTCAAGTCAGATTCAGACATCAATCTCTATGACGGACGTAACCTTTCTTCAAACGGTACATTCGTGGTAAGAACTCTTCTTCCTGAAGGCAAGACCGGTAAGGTTGTAGAGTGGTATATCGAGCAGGGATTCGATCCTCAGTGGGTGAGAGAGCCTAATATCGGTATTTCACAGGTAGGTTACACACCTGCACAGAAGAAGGTGGCTGTTGTCGAGCTTGACAAGAATTATGTATTACCTGCAACAGCAAAGGTAATCCGTATTGCTGACGATGGTGAGCGTACAGTTGTCGCTGAGCCTGCAGTAAAGGAGTGGGGTGTATATTACAACCGCTACAACTACGCTCAGGTGGATTTTACTTCAGTAAAGCAGCCAGGTCTTTATGTTCTTCAGTTCGGTGACCATACTTCAAATGTATTCCCGATCGCAGAGAATGTATACGGTGACAAGTGGCATACTACAATGGATGTATGGCTCCCTGTACAGATGGACCACATGGAGGTAAAGGAGGCTTACCGAGTATGGCACGGACGTTCGAACATGGATGACGCCCTTCAGGCACCTCTCAATGTTTCGATGCATGACGGCTATACAATGGGTGATAAGACAAATACCAAGTATAAGCCATATGAGCACATTCCTGGTCTTTCTGTAGGAGCATGGTACGATGCAGGTGACTTCGACATCCAGTCAGGTACAGTGATCGGACTTACCCAGCAGTTTGCACTCCTTTGGGATCTTTTCGGAGAGGACAGAGACCAGACATACATCGATCAGAAGACTCAGTTCGTAGACATCCACCGTCCGGACGGACAGCCGGACGTACTCCAGCAGTGTGAGCATGGTCTCCTTAACCTCATCGCACAGGTGGAGAACATCGGTTTTGTAGCTCAGGGTATCGTACAGGGCAACACATGGCAGTATGTACATATCGGTGACGGATCAAGCCAGACTGACGGATATGTATATAATCCTGCACTTCAGCCATACGACATCGTAGGTGGTACATCAGGTACATGTGACGACCGTTTCGCATTCACAGGAAACTATTCTCCAGCAGGTCAGATGTCTACAATCGCTGCAATGGCTGCGGCTGCAAAGGCACTCAAGGATTACAATCCTGAACTTTCTGCAAAGGCACTGAAGCTTGCTGTGAAGCTCTGGGATGAGAATTTCGAGGCAGCTGACCCTAAGAACCAGCCTGAGAATCCTAACGGCAGATGGATGCGCGGCGAGATGAGAACATCTGCAGCTATCCAGCTCTGGAAGGCAACAGGAGAACAGAAGTATAAGGATTTCTTCCTTCCTAAGGTAATGGAACAGCTTACACAGAAGCCTCAGCAGCAGTATGGCGGACAGGGAGGATTCTTCCGCGCACCTAACCTCAGCACAGCTCTTGAGCTTTATCCTCTTCTCGATGATGATTTCAAGGCAGCTGTAAAGGCAGCAGTTCCTGCTTATGTTGAAAGTGTTACAGCCACTGCAGCTGAGAATCCATATGGAGTTCCTGTTCAGGGACGCGGATGGGGCGGTACTGAGATCGCTCTCAACTGGGCATATAACAACTATCTCGTATGGAAGTACTTCCCTGATATGATCGATCCTGAGCTTGTTCTCAACGGAATGCATTTCATCTTCGGACGTCACCCATATTCAAATGTCTCTTTCGTGAACTCTGTAGGAGTAAATACAAAGAAGGTAGCTTATGGTACCAACCGTGCTGACTATACAGTGATTCCTGGCGGTATCGTTCCTGGTCTTCTCATCATGAACCCTGACTTCATGGAGAACAAGGACGACTATCCGTTCCTTTGGGGCGAGAACGAGTGCTGTACACGTAATGTTCCTAACTTCGTGATGCTTACTCTCGGTGCTGAAGAGATTACAAAGGCTTTGAACAAGTAAAAGATACGCTATGAAAAACACATATAAATTCGTTATGGCCCTCGGACTCATCCTTTCATGGATGAGTGCCCAGGCCCAGACTTACAAACTCAACGATCTTGAGTATTTCGAGCAGACAGGTGCCAATGTGCTGGTCTTCAGCAATCAGTACAACGGTATCTTTTGCGACGAGAAGACAGCAGGTATCGAAATCATCCAGCGTGGAGAAAGAATCTCCACAGGTGGTGGCGTACGTCTGATGAATACTCCTGAACAGTGGGACATCTATGCTGAACTTACTGACAGAGTAGTAAATAAGGAAGACAACTCCATTACTGTCAGCTTCCTCTATAAGGACTACGATTTTTCATACAAGATCAAGGTTTCTCCTGCTGATATAGGTGTGAAAATGGCTGTCATTCTTGACAAGCCGGTTCCTGCGGAGCTTGTAGGAAAGGCAGGTCTGAACCTCGAGTTCTTCCCTGCGCCTTACTTCGGCAAGACATTCATGATGGACGGCAAGTCTGCTATTCTTCCGCGCCATCCTGCTAGTACAGTAGACGCAAGACCTGTAGAAGAGAAGGTTACCCAGATCTTCGGTCTTTCTACATTCAACGACCGTGGACGCGGTGAGTTCCTTGTGGCACATCCTATCGCTACAGGTAAGACTCTCGTTCTCGCACCTGAGGATGAAGACCTTCGCGTCACATTCAAGTCGGATTCTGATATCAACCTTTATGATGGCAGAAACCTTTCTCAGAACGGTACATTCGTCGTACGTACCATCCTTCCTGGCGGAAAGACTGGTACTGTTGCAGAGTGGAATGTAATTCCGTCTTCAGACCCAGAGTGGAGAAGAGACCCAAATATCGGTATCTCTCAGATCGGTTATACTCCAGGCCAGAAGAAGGTTGCTGTCGTAGAGCTTGACAAGAACTCTACACCTGCTGCAAAGGCTAAGATCTACAGAATCGATCAGAACGGTAACGAGTCTGTTGTTCTTGAGCCTGCAGTAAAGATGTGGGGAGAGTTCAACAAGCGTTACAACTATGCTCATATCGATTTCTCAAAGGTAAAGACTCCTGGTCTTTATTATGTGGAGTATGACGGATTCAAGTCAAACGTATTCCCTGTAGACAACAATGTATATTCAGGAAAATGGCATACTACAATGGACGTATGGCTTCCAGCACAGATGGACCATATGAGAGTAAAGGAAGCTTACCGTATCTGGCACGACGTTTCAAATGTTGACGATGCACTTCAGGCTCCTGTAAACTTCGAGATGCATGACGGCTATCGTTCAGGTCCTGAGACATTTACTGACTATGAGCCATGGGAGCACATCCCTGGACTCGGCGTAGGTGCATGGTATGATGCAGGTGACTTCGATATCCAGGCAGGTACAGTGATCGGAATGACATCGCAGCTCTCAGACCTTTGGGAGAAGTTTACTCCGGAGCGCGACCAGACCTTCATCGACCAGAAGGCTCAGTTCGTTGACATGCACCGTCCGGACGGAACTCCTGACGTGATCCAGCAGGTCGAGCATGGTGTTATCAACCTCATCGCACAGGTAGAGAACATCGGTTTCGTTGCACAGGGTATCGTACAGGTCAACATGTGGCAGTATCCATATCTTGGCGACGGCGGTTCACAGACAGACGGACTCCTTTACAACCCTGCACTTCAGCCATATCAGATCTATGGCCAGACTTCAGGTACTCTTGATGACCGTGTAGCGTTTACAAGCAACTACAGCCCTGCAGGCCAGATGTCTACAATCGCTGCAATGGCATCTGCAGCCAGAGTTCTCAAGGAGTATCGTCCTGAGGTAGCTGAGAAGGCTCTCAAGCTTGCTGTGAAACTTTGGGACGAGAACTTTGAAGCAGCTGATCCTGCTGCAAATCAGGGTGACGGACGCAGAATGAGAGGTGACGGACGTGTAAATGCTGCTATCCAGCTCTGGCTCACTACAGGCGAGGCCAAGTATCATGACTTCTTCTATGACAAGGTACTTGCACAGCTCGAGGGTGAAAGACCAAACCTCAATACCGCTCTTTCAATCTACTCATATATGGACAAGAACTTCCAGAAGAAGGTAAAGGCTGCAGTTCCTGCATTCGTAAAGACTCAGAAGGCAACAGCTGCTTCTACTCCATACGGCGTTCCGGTATCAGGCCGCGGTTGGGGAGGCAACGGAACCGTAATTTCATGGGCGTTCAACAACTATATGGTATGGAAGCACTTCCCTGATATGATCGATCCTGAAATGGTTCTCTCAGGTCTCAACTATCTCTATGGATGCCACCCTGTATCGAACGTTTCATTCGTGACTTCAGTAGGTGTGAACACAAAGAACGTTGCTTACGGAAACAACCGTGCTGACTATACAGTAATTCCTGGCGGTATCGTACCTGGTATCATGATCATGAATCCTGATTACATGGAGCATAAGGATGACTATCCTTTCCTCTGGGGCGAGAACGAGTGCTGTACAGGAACAGTTCCTCCATATGTGATGCTTTCACTCGCATGTGAGGAAGTGGCTGCATCGATGAATAAATAATGTCAGATGTCAATATTTATTGAAATTGACGTTATTAATGTTTAACTTTGGCGGCTGTAATGTGTCTTACTAATCGGACAATTTTACCATAACACTAAAATAAATTTTAAATGAAAAGAATTTCTACAATCATCCTCGCGCTTGCAGTAAGTGCAGGTTCTGTATTTGCCCAGGGCTTCGGCGGTTGGGGAAGACAGGTGGAAGATCCTACAGGTTACAAGGATACCTATAAGGATTATTTCACAGTAGGTGTTGCAGTCAACATCAACAACGTAACTGATCCTGATCAGATCGCTCTTATCAAGAAGAACTTCAACAGCATCACTGCTGAGAACGACATGAAGGTATCATCTCTCCAGCCACGCGAAGGTGAGTGGAACTGGGAGAATGCTGACAAGATCGCAAACTTCTGCCGTGAGAACAACATTCCGCTTCGTGGACACACTCTTTGCTGGCACAGCCAGTTTGCAGACTGGATGTTCGTTGACGACAAGGGAAATCCTGTAACTAAGGAAGTATTCTACGAGCGTCTCCGCACTCACATCCACACTGTAGTCAACCGTTACAAGGACATCGTTTACTGCTGGGACGTAGTAAATGAGGCAATGGCAGACGGCGACGGCCGCGCTAACCCATGGCAGAGAACTGAGCCTAGCCCTTACCGTCAGTCAAAGCACTTCCAGCTTTGTGGTGACGAGTTCATCGCTAAGGCATTCGAGTTCGCTCATGAGGCTGACCCTGACGCCCTCCTTTTCTACAACGACTACAATGCAGCAGATCCTGCAAAGCGTGACCGTATCTACAACATGGTCAAGAAGATGAAGGATGCTGGCGTTCCTGTACACGGTATCGGTATGCAGGGTCACTACAACATCTATGGACCTAGCAACGAGGACATCGAGGCTGCTATCGTTAAGTATTCAGAGATCGTAGACGTTATCCACTTCACTGAGCTTGATATCCGTATCAACGAGGAAATGGGTGGTGGACTCCAGTTCAGCCGCGGTGAGGCTGGTCCGGTTCCTTCATACATCCAGACTCTCCACCAGGCGAAGTACGCTGACCTCTTCAAGATCCTCCGTCGTCACAAGGACGTTGTAAAGAACGTTACTTTCTGGAATCTCAGCGACAAGGATTCATGGCTTGGCGAGAACAACTACCCGCTTCCATTCGACAAGGATTACAAGCCTAAGGCAGTTTACTCGACAATCAAGAACTTTGATCCTCAGTATGACAATGCTGAGATCATCGAGGACTTCGTTCCTTCAGTAATGAACCAGCCACAGGCTGAGTACCCAATGGTTAACTCACAGGGTTATGCACGTTTCCGTGTTGAGGCTCCACAGGCAGAGTCTGTAATCGTAAGCCTCGGTCTTGGCGGACAGGGTGGTACAGTTCTCCACAAGGACGCTGACGGTGTATGGTGGGGTACAACTGACGGCCCTATGGACGAAGGTTTCCACTACTATCACCTCACTATCGACGGTGGTGTTGTAAATGACCCAGGTGCAAAGAACTACTACGGTTCAGTACGTTGGGAGAGCGGTATCGAGATCCCTGCACACGACCAGGACTTCTACCAGGTTAAGAACGTACCTCACGGTCAGGTAGTTCAGGTTCTCTTCCCTTCACCTAGCACAAACAGCACTAAGCGTGCATTCGTTTACCTCCCTCCACAGTACGACGGAAAGAAGAAGTTCCCAGTACTCTACCTCCAGCACGGTTGGGGTGAGGATGAGACTGCATGGAGCAACCAGGGACACGCTAACCTCATCATGGACAACATGATCGCTGAGGGTAAGTGCGATCCATTCATCATCGTCATGACTTACGGTATGACTAACGATGTTAAGTTCGGTGGACTCGGTGGTTTCAACTTCAAGGATTTCGAGACTGTACTCGTTGACGAACTCGTTCCTTATATCGACGCAAACTTCAAGACTATCGCAAAGAAGGATTCACGCGCAATGGCAGGTCTTTCAATGGGTGGTATGGAGACAAGAGCTATCACTCTTGCTCGTCCTGAGGTATTCGGTTACTATGGTCTCCTCTCAGGTGGTACTTACTCTCCAGAGGATATCAAGGATCCTAACCAGGTTAAGGGTATTTTCCTCAGCTGTGGTGGCAAGGAAGGTCCAGATCAGATCATGAAGGCTGCTGAGGCTCTCAAGGCTGCTGGCTTCAACGCTAAGGGTTATGTATCTCCAGGTACTGGTCACGAGTTCCAGACATGGCGTCGTTCACTTCTCGAAATGGCTCCAATGCTCTTCAAGAAGTAATAAAATATAGCCTGATTATTACACCGGCACTTCCGAAAGGATGTGCTGGTGTTTTTTTTATTATATTTGTTGGAGGAAACAATCAATTCAACAGATATGAAAAAGTCAATCTTTTTAGCGCTTTCTCTTCTGTGCCTTTCGTTTATGATGGCGGCACAGACCCCGGGAAAGGTACGTCTTCCAAAACTCATCAGCGACGGTATGGTACTCCAGCGCGATGTCGAACTTGACATCTGGGGCTGGGCCGACCCGGGCCTCTGGGTCACAGTGCGCTTTAACGGAGCCTACTATGAAGTTCAGACAGGTGAGGACGGTACATGGAAGGTTACCATACCTCCGCAGCCTGCAGGAGGACCGTATCTTATGGAGGTCAATGAGACTTCCATCCGCGATGTCCTAGTCGGAGACGTATGGCTCTGTTCGGGTCAGTCGAATCAGGAGACTCCCATCCAGAGACTTACTGAAATGTTCCCTGAGATCAATGTGTCAAATAATAACATGATCCGCCACTACAAGGTGCCTACTCAGGAGATAAGAGAAGAGCTTCAGGAGGAGATTGCAGGAGATGCAAAATGGATTTCAGGAGTTGCTTCAGATGTGATGAACTGGACAGCCCTCGCATATTTCTACGCTCTTGAGGCATATAACCACACAGGTGTACCACAGGGTATGCTCGTATCAAGCCTCGGAGGCTCGGAGATAGAAAGCTGGATCAGCCAGGAGTATCTGAAAGATTTTCCAAGACTCATCCTCGACAAGGAGGCTCTTGCAGCTCAGGAAGAAGCCAGAAAGGATAAGGGAGAAGGCGTATGGAACCTTCCTGATATCGACGACTCTGACTGGGGAACAATGCAGATGCCGGGAACATGGCGTGAGAACGGTCTGAACGTACGCGGTACCGTATGGATGAGAAAGGATTTCGAAATCCCGGCAGAGATGGTCGGAAGACATGCAAGACTCAGCATGGGTACCATGATGCATAACGATCAGGTCTTTGTAAACGGCGTATTTGTCGGCTCGACAGGATATGAGTATCCTCCACGTCGCTACCATATCCCTGCAGGTGTTCTTCGTGAAGGAAAGAACACAGTTGTAGTGAAGCTAAATGCTCCTGCAGGCAATGGCGAGTTCATCAAGGATAAGCCATATAAGATCATCGGTGATGCTGCTGAAATCGACCTCACAGGTACATGGAAATATAAGGTGGGCCAGGATATGGCAGAGGTCCAGAAATATGAAGAGCGTCTGAGAAACCGCAGAAATGTGGGTTCTGCTCTGTATAACGGTATGATCTATCCTATCCGTAATTATAAGGTAAAGGCTGCCATCTGGTATCAGGGTGAGAGCAACTCTGGTCGTGCACACGAGTATGGTACACTCATGACAGCGCTGATCAACAACTGGCGCGAGCTCTGGAACATGCCTCAGATGCCGTTCCTCCTCATGCAGCTTCCTAACTACATGGAGAAGCATCCTCAGCCTACTGACAGCGGATGGGCAAGAATCCGCGAAGCCCAACTCCACTCATTCAAGACTATTCCTAATACAGCTCTTGCAGTGACTTATGATGTGGGAGAGTGGAATGACATCCATCCTCTTGACAAGAAGACCATGGCAAAGAGACTTTTCCTCGGTGCAAGAAAGGTTGTATTTGGTGAGAAACTCACATATTCAGGTCCGGTATACAAGGATATGAAGATTGACGGAGACAAGATCATCATCACATTCACCGAGACAGGTAAGGGTCTTGCAGTCCGTGGTGGTGAAAAGACTCTCAAACACTTTGCAATAGCAGGTGAAGACCAGAAGTTCGTATGGGCCGATGCAGTCATCAAGGGCAATACTGTTGTCGTAAGCAGTAAGGATGTTCCTGCTCCTGTGGCCGTTCGTTATGCCTGGGCTGATAATCCTGATGATGCAAACCTCATCAACAAGGAAGGTCTTCTTGCATCACCGTTCAGAACAGATGATTGGAAATAACTTAAACAGACAGATCATATGAAAAAAGTATTTTTGGTAACTGCGTTTCTTCTGGCCGCATTCAGCAGCTTTGCTGAAGAAAGGTCCTTCACAAGCCCTGACGGCAAGATTCAGGTGACCGTGAGTGACAATGCCGGAAAACCGACCTACAGCGTGAACTATGCCGGAAATGCATTCATCCTCCCATCACCGCTGGGACTCAATACAAGCATGGGCGAGTATGTGACCGAGATGACTCTGCTCCCGGAGACAGCAGCTCCGAAACTTATCGAGGAACAGTATAGTGTAAAGACAATCAAGCAGAGCAAGGTAGATTACAAGGCTACAGAGGCTGTATTCACATTTGCCAGAGCGGACAGACCTGTATTTGATGTGATTTTCCGTGTATCGGACCGCGATGTCGCTTTCAGATATATGATGTATCCGTACAGAGACAGACGTTCTGCTGTGATTTTCAGTGAGGCTACAGGATTCCAGCTTTCTCCTTCGGCAACTTCTTTCCTCTGCCCTCAGGTGAAGCCGGGCGGCGGATTTGCAGGTACATATCCTAGCTATGAGACAGGATATACCCTGGACGAGCCTGTCGGAAAGAACGGTAATGGAGAGGGTTATACCTTCCCGTGTCTTTTCAGGAACGAGGACAAGGGATGGATACTTATTTCAGAAACAGGCGTGAGCAGTGCATATTGTGCCAGCCGTCTTCTGGGACATGAAGGTGGACTCTATACGATCGGCTTCCCTCAGGAAGGCGAGAACAACGGAAACGGATCTGCCTTTGCCGGAATTCCTCTTCCTGGTTATACTGCATGGCGTACCATCACTCTTGGTCAGACTCTTGCTCCTATTATGGAGACCACTGTTCCTTTCGACGTGGTAGAGCCTCTTTATGATGCATCCAAGGAGTATGTTTATGGAGCAGGTTCATGGAGCTGGATCATCGGAATGGACGGAAGTACAGTCTATGACGAGCAGGTACGTTACATCGATTTTACTGCAGAAATGGGCTATCAGACAGTCCTCATCGATGCGCTTTGGGATACTCAGATCGGTCGTGACAAGATAGAGGAACTGGCTGCCTATGCTGCAAGCAAGGGTGTGGCGATTTTCCTGTGGTACAACTCGAACGGATATTGGAATAACGCGCCTCAGAGTCCTAAGGGTATCATGGACAATACGATAGCACGTCGTCGCGAAATGGCATGGATGAAGAGCATCGGTATCAGAGGTGTCAAGGTCGACTTCTTCGGCGGAGACAAGCAGGAGACCATCAAGCTTTACGAAGACATCATGGCTGATGCAAACGATTACGGTATCCTCTGCGTCTTCCACGGATGTACGCTTCCTCGTGGATGGGAGAGGATGTATCCTAACTATGCTTCCAGCGAAGCTGTCCTTGCCAGCGAGAACCTCAATTTCTCGCAGGGCGCATGTGACAACGAAGCATTCAATGCTACAATCCATCCTTTCGTCCGCAATACAGTCGGCAGCATGGATTTCGGAGGAAGTGCTTTGAACAAATATTACAATGCCAAGAATGCTCCGCGTGGAAGCCAGCGCCGCACATCAGATGTGTTTGCTCTTGCTACAGCGGTAATGTTCCAGAGCCCTGTCCAGCATTTTGCCCTCGCTCCAAACAACCTTACAGACGCTCCTGCATGGGCAATTGATTTCATGAAGAAGGTTCCTACGCTTTGGGATGAGGTCAGATACATTGACGGCTACCCGGGCAAGTATGTGATCATGGCCCGTCGCAGCGGTGACACATGGTATGTGGTCGGCATCAATGCAGAGAAGGAGTCTCTCAAAGTCGAGGTTGAACTTCCGATGTTCGCTCAGGGTGATGTAGTGAAGTGCTATTCTGACGACAAGAATCTCAACGGATCCCTCACAGACCTCAAGGTCAAGAAGAACGGCAAGGTACAGATAGAGATCCCTTGCAACGGCGGCATCGTCCTTCAGAAATAATTATCTGCATACATTTGAGGAAACAGTAACATTGTTAGGGTAGATGGAATATAGGATCCCAAATAAGGGTGCAACCTCCGGGTCATGTATAAGATTTGTCAAAGAACGAAGAAGATATATGTTCATTTGAAGTCAACCATGTAAGGATATCGTAAAGGGAAGGCGGAAGGAGGTGTCCGAAGACTGTCTTTAAACCTGCATATGAGAATTTCCGTCTTCCCTTATATATCGTGGTACGTCTATACAAAAAAAGCGCAGTCCAACCCGCAGTTCCCTAAGCTTAGCCGAGCTCAATCAATGACAGGTCGTCCTGCGCCAAAACGGCACGGACCACCTGTCGCCCTATCGATCATTCATAAACGGCTAATTTAGGGAACTGACGACAGGGGGTATATTTACTCCACAAAAGTAGCAATTATCTGTGATATTTGCTATCTTTCGGTAAATATTCACACTAATGAAAAAACTGACAGTAGCAATCGGTTTCCTGCTGATAATGGTTTTGGGAGGATGCTCTTCAAGGCAGGTTACCACTTTTCTGGAAGATGTAGAATCATATATAATGGAGCGTCCGGACAGTGCTTTGGCTGTCTTGGATATCATGGACAGAAAACAGCTGTCTAACGACCGTCTCAAAGCACATCATGCTCTTCTGCATGCTATGGCCCTTGACAAGAACTACATAGACGTTACTGACGACTCTCTTGCCAGTGTTGCTTTAAGCTATTATTCCCGTAAAGGACCTGAAAAGTATGAAGCCAGAGCTCTATACTATTTAGGACTCTCCTACTATTACACAGGTGATTATAACAAAGCTATCTTGGAATTTACCAAAGCTGAAAAGATAGCCGAAAGAAGCGACAGTCTGTATTGGGGATTTGTCAAAATGTTGCAAGCTTCTACATATGCAAAGACTTATAATGAGATAGAATCGTACGAACACTTGAAACAAGCAAATTCTATCTATACTTCATTGTCTGAGAAATACTATATGAGTGTTTCTGAATTGAGTCTCGCCAGATCGTATATCAACAAGAATGATCTTATTAAGGCAGATTCTATTTTATGTAGATTGATAAATGACGATGATGTTGATTCTTTAGTCAGATATACAGCAATGGCTGAACGTGCGTTTGTGTCAATCGCTAAATTTGATTCCCAATACAATGATGCAATATCTCTCTATGAAAAAATAATAGATGACAAAGTCATGTCTGTGATGACGATAAAGCATTATTGGCTATATGCCTATGCTTTGGAGAATGTAGGAAGACATAATGCCTCACATTCCTTAGTATCGCAACTCTCCCAAATAGACACAAGTGGTACTGCATATTTCTGGCGCTATAAAATAGCTAAGGCTCAGAATAATATTCATGAAGCTTTATCTTTATTGGAAAAATCTGTCACAAAGAATAATACAGAAGTTACAGATGTTCTCAAGCAATCTATTGCATTGTCTCAAAGGGATTATTACGAGCTTAAATTTAGGGAATCATCATTAATGGTACGTGTGAGAAATCAAATGTTCATCATAGTTACCATATTATCTGTACTTGCAATTATGTTGACTTTTGTTTGCGTCCGGAAATATATATCAAGACAAAAGCAGGAAAAGGAAAAACTGCTTGAATATGCCGAAGAAATCAACCGTCAGCTATGCCAATACAAAGATGAGAACTATCCTACCTTGAAGAAGCGGTTCATATCTTTATATAAATCCCGTTTTGAGACTATAGGCACCCTCTGCGGACAATACCTTCAGGATAAGAACAGGGCAGATATTGAGAAGGTGATGTTCCAAAGGGTGATGCTTTTGATTGATGATATAAGAAATGATAACGTTCGTAAAGCTAAATTTGAGTCTCTGTTGGATGCCGAGCTTGACGAGATAATGACAAGATTCCGTAATGAGATTCCAAAATGCAAGGGATGGGAGGTAACGATGTTCAGTTATCTGGTAGCCGGCTTTGATTCGACTACAATCTCACGTCTGATGGACCTCTCCCTGGATCAGGTATACTCATACAAACGTCGTCTGATTCAGAAGATAGAGACCAGGAAACCGGAGCATTCAGCTCAGTTTCTTGAGATGCTGAGCTGATAAATAGTGTTTACTATATATTTTATAACTTGTTGATATTCAGTAATTTCTTTAAAAATGTCAGAATTGTTTTTTCTGACACTTTCGTATTGTGTTGATTATCAGTTTAGTATGCGGCCACGCTTGCCCGTTTTTGTCAGACGATTATCCTTAAATAATTAGGTAAATAGTGTTTTCTCGACATAACTTTGAATGTCTTTAAATTCACACATATGAGAAAAACACTATTGCTACTATTGGCTCTACTGCTGCCACTCTCCGCAATCGAGATGAGTGCGGATGATGAAGATGCAGTAATGAAAATTCCTCTTTATGCAGAGGAAGGTACTAATCTCAACCGAAGCTCGATACAGCTTCCTATCGATTGCCATTACTTCGGCATGATGAACTCGCTCGTCACGACTGTCTGGTCAGACCTTGGCGATGTTGTTCTCACAGTTACCAACTGCTCGACAGGCAGAGTATGGTACGACTCGTTTGACTCCGCTTTGGAGCCTCAGACCATGCTCACTCTCTCAGGAGAGCCGGGTATCTATCAGATCGTATACATCACCGAGTCCGGAGATGTATACGAAGGAACATTCATAACCCAATAACACAGAATCGCTATGAAAAGAATTCTTACGATACTGCCAGCGATATCAATAGTAATGATATCCTGCCAGCAGAACCTCACTCCGGACACTCCGGAAATCCCTGCTCCCGCAGATGAAGTAATGACCAAATCCCTTTCTGCAGGAAAGGTCGGCCCAGATGATCCTATCGTCTTCCTTTCACCACTTGAAACCGATTTTTGGGCACAGACTATATCTCTAGAAGATCGATTCAAAGCTTTTGAGGTCCCTGCATCGAGGTTGAGCACGATGACTACAGAAGCCATTGCCAAGTCCATACTGAATTATCCTCTGAATTATCTGGTCTTTGCATATGATCCCAATGATGCAGTAGATCTTATAATTAAGAATAGTCCTCTGCATCAAGAGTTCCTTTCAAGAACGGATGCATTTGAAGTTCTTGTGGATCTTTATGCAGCATCCGGACTAGATATGCGTATAGAGAAGAGTAACTATGACGGAGACTATGTTAATCTGTCTTATACAAACACGATGTTTGTAGAGGCTTTTCTTGGGGCTAATGTGCTCAACACTTTCGCAAAATCTAGCGTAAATCAAAAACTTGCTGAAACAGTGGCAACTAAGCTCCAGTCCCGTATTCAGCAGCCAGAGACATTCAGTATATCTTCTATTGAGCCTCTTTTGACTATAGACAAGGCTGTAGGATTGAATGTTGCCTCTGTAGAAACACGTGCAGATACCTATAATTACATTTCTGTATATACTCCTTGGGCACAGGAGATAATAGGACGAGTATATACCGCTGATGGAACAGCAACAGAAATAGCCCAATGGACAACTCAGGCCACATCGGCCTATCCAGATGCAATAGTAAGGGGACCAGCAACACGAATGTACAATTCTCATAGTTATACTTGGCACAATCAGTCTACAAGTAATAACATCTGGATTGACTATAATTTCCTTAATGAGCCACAGTTGGATAAATATTGGACAAATGATAAATACACAAAAGATGTACCTCCTGCTGAAGCAGAAAAAGTTTGCTACACCGATCATGTTAATTCAGCTATAATTCTTTCCAATGGAAAGCATCTTTCAAAGTGGGAGAAGATGCCGCTGATGGAACATTATCCAAATGAATGCCCTTACATCCTAGGGTCTAGTGCTACATATTGTGAAGGAGGTTCAGATAGATTATCATTGACAGTGAGTGGACAGACCTCTGTAATTAACGGCCGGACCTATCAATTTAATGTTTATGGAAGTTTGGCAGATGTGGATCTTGTGTGGGAAGTACGTTTCATGGATGCTCCATCACCAACACCTTTTGTTTTACAGGTATTTTCAGACGGTCGTTATTCAAATATCAGATTTGACGATTACGGATATTACAAGGTAATAGTAAGAGGCTACCGCAACGGAATCGAAATGGCATACGGACAGGCTGAAGTACTTTGTCTACCATAGAGTTAAGTTTGCAGTGGACTGAAATGCAGTCCACTGCAAACTTCAATGCAAATAATAGAATATTTATGTAGATGTTATTTTACCACATAAATTGCTTATTATGAAAGTTTGTATTCAATATATCTTCTGTGTACTGCTTGCAATGGCTTCGCTTCTGACTTCCTGCGTGCAGGAAGTGACTCTTGATGCTGGCGAAAAGCCAGCTGTCGTTGTCGAATGTGTCCTGAAGAACAGCGATGTCCAGGAGCTTAGGCTGAACTTTACAAAAGGTGCGTCAAAGGATGAATCGGAACCTCTGACAGATGCTGTTGCGACTCTTATTGACCTTACTTTCAAGAAGGAGGTCGGACAGTTCGTGAGAAAGGAAGGTGACCTGTGGACTTTGGATTACACACCAACGCCGTACCACGAGTACCGTCTTGAGGTTCAGGTTCCGGGATATGAACTTATATATGCCGAGGATACTATGCCTGGAAAGGTTAAATGTTATTATGCTATACAGAGGGGCAATAGCATAGGTTTGGGACACTATCACTTTGCTTTTGAGGATGAGAGGATCATGGCGGCTCTTAATGCTGGTGTGCCGAAAAGATATATAGACAAAACACAAAAGTTGAATTATCTACGAGGGTCTGTATATCTATTATATGACATACCTCATCCGTTCCTTATATATGGTATGAACTATAATCCTGTAACTGAAGAATATGAGATAGTCCAGCAACTTTGTACTGATCATCCTGCAGTGTCTTCTACAACACTTTCAGGTGGCTCATATGTACCTCCATCAATAATAGAAGAATTGCCTCGCGTCCAACTGCATCCGTATCTTGAAGGAGCTCCTCTCCACAACCGATATCTGATGTTTCCGAAGAGGTCGGAAGAAATACAGAAATGTTTTGTTATATCCGGAAGTTTTACCGGTAGCTGGGATCCATACCGGTGGGGGCAGGAGAATGACCCAAGAGGATATCTTGTGTTTGTTTCTATGTCCGACAATTACAAGAGATATCTCGATGAAGCTATCCGTCTTCAGGCAATGGAAGAGTCTGCCGACTTGACAAGAATATATATAAGAGACAATATGTATAGTAATGTCAATGGTGGTGTAGGCCTCTTCGCTGCAACTTTTGAAGAAAAAGCCGAATGGGCCAGGCTTTATATGAATCTTGACGCATGGGAAAAGTACTGGTCTGAATATGAAAGGGATCCAAATCAGTTTTATGATAGGAATGGAAGATGGTACCATTCTGTGAATGATAAAGAAGGATTGGAATATTTATATGAGTCAGGAAGGATGACAGAAGATGAATTTGCCAGAATAGGTTAGTGAGCCGATATAAACCAAAAATATGTACCCATGAAAAAACACTTGATTATAATAGCAATATCGTTGCTTATTTGCCCTATAATAATATCCGCACAGGAATGGGATCCACAGCATGATACTCTCGATGCTGCGGTGAAGACCGACAGCCGCAGGGTTGTGGAAAGCCTTGGCAAGATGACTACGAGCGTCGAGGGTGTACGCAGGGTGATTTCTCCTCTGGGAGAGGGTGACCCGATCCGATGGGCGCAGGGACTTCCGGGCGTGACTACAGGTGCGGACGGAACGACTGCGTTCTATGTCCGCGGCGGAAACATGGGTAACAACCTCATCACCCTCGACGGTGTGCCAGTATATGGATATTCGCATCTGCTGGGTCTGACTACCATTGTCCCGCAGGATGTGATGTCCGAGGCTTCGCTCCTGAAGGGAGGTTTCGAGGGCAACAGTTCGAACTTCACTGCAGGACATCTGAAGATAACGACCAAAGATCCGAACCGGGAGAAGTTCCGTATGAGCGCGGCGTTGAACAACTTCCTCGCTAGCATCAGCATGGAGTCTCCGATATCCAAGAACACATCATTCCTCCTCTCTGCACGCATTTCGCCGCTGGCATGGGAGTACAAGGCTGTAAGAGGCATGCTTCCGAGCCTGCTGGGAGGGTTTGACAACTTCGGCGCAGGAGTAGGTGACGTTTATGGAAAGTTCCGCTGGCAGACAGGCAAGCGCAGCGTTCTGAACGCATCTTTCCTTGGCAGCATGGACGGATACTCGTTCACAGCTGCGGACAATGCAGACGAGAAGATGGGATGGAACAACCTCATAGGGACGGTGAACTGGCATGTGGACGGAAACAGGTCGTTCATGGACCTCAGGGCTTCCGTAAACAGATACACCAGTTCCCAGGAGCAGCACAAGGAATACCGCGGGGTAATGAACCATCTTACACTTAAGTCTTCGCTTATCGAATACATGTTCAGCTTCGACAGGACCGAGTCGATGTTCAAGGCCTTCAAGATGGACTACGGTACTAAACTGAGAATTACTGAGTTCGCTCCCGGACAGGTGGCTTCAGTAAACAACAAGTCCAACTCATTCCTCGGCACCGTATATCTGCAGGGACGCTACGACATTGAGGACAAGCTTTCAGCAAGGGCTACTGTTCGTGGACACTACTACAGGAACATGAAGGACAAGTCCATCAAGACCTCTATGGAAAAGATCAAGGCCGGCAGGTTCGATTACGACGCGAGCGTTTCAGTGGATTGGAAGATCTTCAAGTATCTGTCCCTTGAGGCGACTTTCGACAGGATGGTGCAGTACTATCACACCCTGGAGGGCCTTCCAGTGGGATGGTCGCTTGACATGATCGTTCCTTCGAGCAGGGAAATCGCTCCTGAGAACGCTCTGCAGGGCAACCTCGGTCTTTCGAGCCAGATCGGAAAGCATACGGTTTCGGCGGGAGGATTCTACAAGAAGATGAACGATCTGGTGTACTACAAGTATGCTCAGAGCCTCTTCAGCGGAGGAATGGCTTCATGGGAAAGCGATGTGGATATGGGACAGGGAAGGTCATACGGAGCAGAGTTCCTGCATGAATACGTAGGCAAGGACCTCTATACCAGAGTCTCATATACATGGTCAAAGACCGACAGGTTCGGATTCCCGAGCATCAACGAAGGTGGCGAGTTCCACGCAAGGTTCGACCGCAGGCATGTGCTGAACGCTGTGGCACAGTGGAAGGGATTCAGCGCGGCTGTGACCCTTCAGAGCGGACATTGGGAGAACGGTGCCGCAGAGACTTATCCGATGCATGTACCGGGCGCTGAATGGACAGCGGATTATTTCTCAGGCGTGAACAACTACCACATGCCGACAGTCTTCCGCCTCGACCTCGGCTACATGTTCTCGTTCGAGACCGGAAAGGTGAAGCATGACGTGAACGTCGGAGTATGCAACGCGACAAACCACTTCAACCCGTTCATGCTCTACTTCGATGCTGTAACCGAAGGCTGGAAGATGATTGCACTTCTGCCGATACTGCCTAACTTCAGCTACAGGATAAGTTTCTGATATGAAAACCATACTCCACAAAATCATGAAAACCATACTCCACAAAATCACATTCGCGATCATATCGCTCACATCACTGACCGCCTGTGTCAGGGATGTGATTCTTGACGCAGGAGAGAAGCCACAGGTCGTAGTGGAATGTATCTTGTCAAACGAAGATGTTCAGGAACTTAATCTTTGCTTCACAAAAGGTGCCTCTCGAGAAGGAACCGAACCGCTGATAGAGGCTTTTGCAACGCTGATTGACCTGACCGAATCGAAGACTGTCGGACAGTTTGTGAAAGGAGAAAAGGAAGGTTTATGGACATTGGAATATTCTGCAGTTCCTAGGCACCATTATCGCCTTGAAGTTCAGGTTCCGGGATATGATCTTATACATGCAGAGGATATCATGCCGGAGAGTCTTGACATATGGTCCTTTACGTTAACGGGAAACTCACTTGAAAATGTTGGGTTTTCTTCTCCATCACCTACTTTTACCTCGAATGCATTATGTGCCGGAACAGTCTACTCGACTTCTTCCCTACCCAAATATACTCTCATATATGGAATGAACTACAATCCCCAGACTGGCAGACATGAAATTGCAGACGAGATATTTACAAACCTGCCTGTCGTAGACGCATTCAATATAACAAGCGAAGTGTATATGCCGGAATTGCACAAACATGAAGTCTCTTACTTACCTGAAGTTGAGGCCGTGAAGTCATTGCATGCGGATCTTAAGGGGGCGCCGAAACACAAGCAGTATCTGTTGCTGGAAAAGGAGAGCCTGGAAAATGTGCTTTATCAATTCCTTGGGGATTCTGATCCTAGATTCGCATATGACTTCCTAGTATTCGGAAGCTTCACAGGAGACTGGTTTTACTACAAGAAGAAAGACTACCGGGACCCTGCCCCTACCGAAGGCTATCTTGTGTTTGAATCCCTGTCAGACAATTATCTGGCTTTTTTAAGGGAATCAATACACTTCATGCAACTGAAGGAGTCTTCAGACATGGCCTCAATCTACCTCCGTGACAATGTCTACACAAATGTAACCGGTGGTCTGGGCATATTTGCCGCTTCCGAAAAGCAGATTGAACAATGTGCAAACGTTTTCCAGACCATTATTTTTGATGATTATTTTCCAGACTACGGCATAATATCGGAAAATGGAGAATGTCGCTTTGCCGACAATGAGAGATACGAATACCCATTATGGGGACCAAGTGACGACACCTTGACAGCGCTGTGAAGACCGACAGCCGGAGGGTTGTGGAAAGCCTTGGCAAGATGACTACGAGCGTCGAGGGTGTGCCTGTATATGGATATTCACATCTTCTGGGTCTGACTGCCATTGTCCCGCAGGATGTGATGTCTGAGGCTTCGCTCCCGGACAGGTGGCTTCAGTGAACAACAAGTCTAACTCATTCCGCGGTACTGTATATCTGCAGGGACGCTATCTCCAGACTTTCAGGACTATTCCTAATAGTGAGAGAGAGTTATTTCAGGGACCAGCCGTGTTCGGCGTGGTAGATCATCTGACGGGTCATGCCGCCGTCGATGCAGATATTCTCTCCGGTGATGAAGCCGGCCTTGTCGCTGCAGAGGAACATGACCATGTTCGCGATGTCCATCGGATTGCCGACTCTGCCCACAGGCTGCTGGTATGCATCAGGACCTTCATAGACGGTATAGTCGGTATCGATCCAGCCTGGGGAGATGGAGTTTACCCTGGCCTTGCCTGCAAGACTTACTGCAAGGGAGTGGGTGAGTGCGGCTATGCCGCCTTTGGCTGCGGTGTAGCTTTCTGTCTGAGGCATGCTCATTCTGTCGCGGGAAGAAGAAAGGTTAACTACGGATGCACCTTTTGCCAGATTACCTGCAAACAACTTGACAAGATAGAAAGGTGCTGTTACTCCTACCTTAAGAGCGTATTCGAAGTCTTCATAAGTACATTCGTCGATACCTTTCATTATCGGCAGGGCATTGTTGATGATGAAGTCCACCTTCTCATGTCTCGAAAGTACATATGAGGCAAACTCCTCGAGCACTTCCTGCTTCGAGATGTCGCCCACATAGTGGTCACCCTCCTTGATGTCGATCACATATACTGTGGCTCCTGCCTTTCTGAGCTCGTCTGCGATGCATTTTCCGATGCCGCTGGCTCCGCCTGTAACAATTGCTGTCTTTTCTGTAAACATAGATGCTATTATTTCTCTTACAAAGATATGCAGTTTGTCATTATTTCCTAAATTTGTAAGAACCAAACTATCCGAATACAATGAGAAACTTGATGTCGTTTTTTGTGTTCTTCTTCTCCTTCCTTTTCAGCTCATGTCTGTCGGATGGCAAAGAAGATACTTCTGTTTTGTGCCAGTTCAAACAATACGGAAAAGTCATAAACGAGATTAAGGTGTCAGCTGATGGGGAAGAAGTTACTGTTTCGGTATTCTCCGGCGCATCGTGGACCATTGATAACGATGCAGATTGGGTACATCTTTCTTCCACATCAGGTGAAAATACCGTTCTGGGTACATTTGTCAAATTTAATGTCGAAGAAAATCCCGGCGAAGAAGTCCGTGAAGCAGTCCTTAGTCTCAAGGCAGGAGATTCGGTAGCTCAGCTTAAGATATATCAGAAAGGCAAGATCATCACCCCTGAAGGATGGGAAGACGCATTTACAACCGTGAAGAACATGGGTGTCGGCTGGAATCTCGGCAATACGCTCGATACATGGCTGAGAAATGGTCCGGACGGATCGGACTGGAGGTCATGGGAAACCGGTTGGGGACAGTGTGTTACCAAGCCGGAACTTATGCACATGATGAAGAATGCCGGATTCGGTGCGATCAGAGTACCCGTGACCTGGGGGCCGCATATGGACGCGGAAGGAAAGGTATATGAGTCATGGATGAACAGAGTTCATGAAATCGTGGATTACGTACTCGATGCCGGAATGTACTGCATCATCAATCTCCACCACGATACCGGTGAGGACAAGGATGCATGGGTCGTGGCAGACATGGAAGTATACAACCGCAACAAGGAGCGATATGCGTCGCTTTGGAAGCAGGTCGCTGAGGAATTCAAGGACTATGACCACCGCCTTCTCTTCGAATCATTCAATGAAATTCTCGACGGTCGCGAATCATGGTGTTTCTCGACATGCGGCTCTCAATATGACGCAGCCTATGCACAGAAGGCCTATCGTGCGCTGAATGCTTATGCTCAGACCTTTACGGACGCAGTCCGCTCTACTGGAGGAAACAATCTCTGCAGGAATCTCGTAATCAATACCTATGCTGCGTCAAGCGGAAGCGGCAACTGGAGCCCATATCTCCGTGAGCCTCTGACAAGCCTTTCGCTTCCGGAAGATGTTACGGAGAATCATATCATCTTCCAGGTACATACCTATCCGGACATATCTGACATGAATCGTGTCAAGTCCGAAGTGGACGATATGTTCGCAGGCCTTGAAGAGCATCTTGTCTCAAAGGGAGCTCCTGTGATTGTCGGTGAATGGGGAACTTCCAATGTGGACAATGCTCCGGATTATATATACAACCGTGAGGCGATGCTCGAGTATGCCGACTATTTCGTGCGTAAGGCCAAGCAGTACGATATGGCGACATTCTATTGGATGGGACTCTCCAATTATGTCTACAGGTCAGTACCTGCCTTCAATGAACCGGATCTGGCGGAGACAATCGTCAAGGCATATCATGGCCAGGGCCATCAGGGCATATATCCGACCATGGATGATTTTGACGTAGCCTATAAAGTCACGTATCTTCAGCAATGGGCGGAGCTCAGCATCTCAGAAGGAAATCTTTCCATGGACAACTACTCCGGAATAAGGGTCGTTCTGAACTCCAAGCCGAATACGGGCGAACTGTCCGTGAAGATGTATGGCGAATCTGACGGCAAGGAACAGTATAATTCTGTAAGGGACGCGGAAGCCGTATATACATTCGATCCTTCAGTACTCGGTTCACACTGCAAGGGTGTGACCCTGCAATATATGAAGACAGGAACATACACTACAGTACTCAAGTCCGTACATCTTATAAGGAAGGACGGAACAGAAGAGGAAATGTTGCCGGAGTCATACTGGGGATGCTCTGTAGAGCTGTTTGTAGAATAAGGACACTGTAAAACACTATAACCATGACCAGAATATCCACGCTTATCGCAGCGTTTCTGTTATGTGCAGTCTCAATGTCTGCGCAGATCACTGCTCGTCAATGGAATGCAGAAGTAAAGGCAGGATGGAACCTTGGAAATCAGTTTGAATGTTCTCCTCAGGGAGTCAATGGAGAGTCCGCACAGATATGTAACCCAGAAGGCGCAATCAATGCGGAGACCGCGTGGGGCAATCCTGTAGTAACCAAGAAGGTGATCAAGGCAGTCAAGGATGCCGGATTCAATGCGATAAGGATACCCGTAAGGTGGCAGTGTCATGTGACCAATCCGTCAGCCATGAGTCTTGACAAGGCATGGGTAAACCGAATCAGAGAGGTTGTCGACTGGTGTCTTGAATATGACATGAAGGTCATCATCAATGCCCATCATGAGAAATGGCTCGAAAGCCGTCCTAACTATAAATACCAGGAAATCAACTGTCAGAAGCTGGCGCTTCTCTGGCTGAACATTGCCAGCGCCTTCGGAGACTATGACAACCGTGTCGCTTTCGCCGGTACCAACGAAGTGCACGAAAGGGACAATTGGGGCAAGCCTACAGAAGAAAATCTCGAAGTACAGAATTCATACAACCAGACATTCATCGACATCGTCAGGGCGACCGGAGGCAACAACCTCAAGCGCCATCTCATAGTCCAGACCTATGTCTGCAATCCTGATTTCGGACTCTACAATGGAGATTTCATCATTCCGGAAGATGCGGAAGGCAACGGACTCGACTACATGAGCGTAGAGTTCCACTACTACAACCCATGGGACTATGCAGGTGAGTGCAAGTACTATTATTGGGGCGAGCCATACAGACAATACGGCGAAATCTCGCCATCGACAGAGAAGGAACTCATCGAGTCGTTCGACCGCATCGCCGCAGAGTGGGGCGCGAAAGGACTTGGAGTGGTCATCGGCGAATGGGGAGTGACAGACCACTATAAGTCAGACCAGGTCGACCTCATGCATGAGAACATGACCTATTACTGCAGGACATTCGTGCAGGAAGCTCGTAAACGAGGCTTCTCTACCTTTATCTGGGACAATAATTCATTCGGAAACGGACAGGAAAAATTCGGAATATTCGCTCGTGACAGGAATATGAAGATAATGTCTCCATGGATATTGGAAGGTATCATGCAATAATAACCACAACTACATAATTTATGCAACTGAACTATCGTAAAACGATCTGCATGCTTGCTGCTGCGACAATGGTCCTGGCGGGAAGCATACAGACTGCATCGGCTGAAATTTCGGCTGATGTCTCAGCAGTCAGTCAGACTGCAAAGGTGTACGGTACAGTCACAGATGGAGAATTCCCTGTGATAGGTGCAGCAGTCAAAGTGCTCGGCTCAAATGCCGGAGCAGTAACCGATCTTAACGGTCATTTCGAACTGGATGTCGATCCGGGAGTACTCCTGGTCGTATCCTGCCTCGGATACAAGGATGTCAATGTGACTGCGGCAGCCGATATGAAGATCGTACTTGAAGAGGATACTACAGCTCTTGACGAGGTCGTAGTGACAGCATTGGGTATCAAGCGTGAGCGTAAGGCTCTCGGATATGCCCTCTCAGAAGTCAAAGGTGACGAACTCACAAAGGCGAAGGAGCCGAATGTGATCAATTCTCTTGCAGGAAAGGTGGCCGGCCTCATCATCAATGAGACAGCCGGTGGTCCTTCAGGTTCGACAAGAGTCCTCCTTAGAGGTAATACAGAGATGACAGGCAATAACCAGCCTCTTTACGTGATCGACGGAGTTCCGTTGGACAACACCAACTTCGGCAGTGCCGGTGTGGAAGGCGGTTACGACCTTGGAGACGGCATTTCAGCCATCAATCCTGATGATATCGAGAACATGACCATCCTTAAAGGACCTGCAGCTTCAGCTCTTTACGGCAGCCGTGCATCTCATGGTGTCATCCTTATCACAACAAAGAAAGCTGAGAAGGACAGGATCAGCGTAGAGTACAACGGATCCATCACAGTAGACTCTCAGCTTGCTAAATGGGATAACATCCAGCAGGTCTACGGTATGGGTTACGGCGGACAGTATTCGCCTACAGCCAACTCAGGAACCAACTCAAGCTGGGGCCCTAAGGCTGACAACGTGCCTGTAGAATACTTTGACAACGTCTCACGTCCGTTCTATATGTATCCTGACAACACATCAGGATTCTTCCGTACAGGTGCGACAATGCAGAACAGCGCGATCATGTCGGTGAATTCAGGAACCACAGGAGTCCGCTTCTCATTGACAGACCTCAGAAACCGCGACATTCTCCCGAACACAAGCATGAGTCGCGACAACTTCAATCTTCGCGTAAACACTTCGATGGGTCCGGTAGATTTCGACTTCACTGCAAACTACACACGTGAGGATGTGAAGAACCGTCCTGCACTCGGTGACTCTCAGAGCAACGTCGGAAAGAACCTCATGACTCTTGCCGGTACATATAATCAGGAGTGGCTGCAGAACTATCAGACAAGTGAAGGTGACTATGCTAACTGGAACGGAAATGACCAGTACAACAAGAACCCGTATTGGGACCTTTACAAGAACAAGAATACATCTGCAAAGAACATCTTCCGTCTGACAGGTAAGGTTGTGTGGAATGCAACCAAGCACTTCAAGATCCAGGGAACAGTCGGTACAGACATGAACAACATGTCGTTCGAGGAGTATATCGCACGAACAACACCTGGTACTTCTGCCGGTAAGCTGGTCAATCAGAAGTTTGATAATCAGACTCTTAACGCAGAAATCCTTGCACTTTACAACAATACATGGGGCGATTTCGACTTCAATGCGACCCTTGGTGGCAATATCTTCAAAGTTGACAACCAGACAAGCACATTCACCGGCATCGACCAGCAGATGAAGGATGTCATCGCCATCATGAACTACGCAGAACAGAGCGTTCGACAGGATATATACAAGAAGCAGATCAACTCTGTCTTTGCGAGCGCAAGCCTCGGATTCCGCAATACATACTATCTTGAAATGACAATGCGCGGAGACCAGTCTTCGACTCTCCCTGTTCAGAACAATGTATACTTCTATCCTTCAGTTTCAGGTAGCTGGGTATTCTCAGAATACATCAAGGACAGAAGATTCCTCTCATACGGTAAGCTTCGTGCTTCATGGGCACAGGTCGGCAGCGACACAGATCCATACCAGCTCGAGCTCAATTATACCACAGGAAAGTATTCATATCCAGGATACACAATGGGTATGATCAACAGCGGCACACAGCCGAACATCGACCTTATGCCTACAATGACTTCGTCATATGAGGTCGGTCTCGAGATGAAGTTCCTGCATAACAGACTCAATCTCGATGTGACATACTACGACCAGAATTCGAGAAACCAGATCATCGGTCTTGCATCGTCTGCAGCATCAGGTTACGGATATCGTCTTGTGAATGCCGGTGAGATCTCCAACAGGGGAGTCGAGGTCGCTCTTTACGGACGCGCACTGCAGGTAAGAGACTTTGCATGGGATTTTGGAATCAACTTCTCTAAGAACTCAAATGTAGTCAACTCTCTCGTCGATGGAATGGATTACTTCGAGCTTGAAAGAGCGACATGGTGTGGAGTCTCGGTAGGAGCGAAAGTCGGAGAGAACTTCGGTTCGATCATGGGAAAAGACTTCAAGCGCAACAGTGAAGGTAAGGTCCTCATCAATTCTGAGACAGGACTGCCAATCGTTGACGACAAGACCAAGGTGCTCGGTAACGCATCATGGGACTGGACAGGCGGTTTCTACAGCACATTCACATATAAGAACTTCCGTCTTTCTGCAAGCTTCGACGTAAAGGTCGGTGCCGACCTCTTCTCAATGTCAATGCGTTCAGCATTCCAGACAGGTAAGGCGATGGAGACTCTCGCAGGACGTGACGAGTGGTATCGCTCAGAGGAAGCGAGAAAGGCTGCAGGCATGACCATCGCTGACTGGAGAGCATCAGGTCAGGTGGAAGGTCTGATTGTTGACGGTGTGATTGAAAATCCTGACGGAACATACAGAGCCAACGATATCCCTGTAAATCCTGAGGCATATTGGAAGAGTACCGACAGTGCTCCAGGAATGTACATATATGACAACTCATATGTGAAGTGTCGTGAGATCACATTCGGCTACACATTCCCTGAGAGAATGCTCGGAAAGGCAGTCAAGGGACTCAGCGTGTCATTCGTGGCAAGAAACCCATTCATCGTGTGGAAGAACATTCCTAACATCGATCCGGATTCCGGATACAACACATCAGGACTTGGTCTCGAGTATGGTTCACTTCCTTCACGCCGCAGTTTCGGTTTCAATGTAAACGTTAAATTCTAAACTGTCTTCGAATTATGCATAAGATATACAGATCAATCATTTCGCTGCTTGCAGCAGGATTAGCACTGGCATCCTGCAGTGATGCATATATGGAGGAGCTCAATACCGACACTTCGAAGGCTACCTCTATCGATCCTAATACCCAGCTCACCACAGCTTTGCTTCAGACCTACGGTGACTTCGGTCTTATGGATACCTACCGCAGCTACATCACAGGTTTCACCCAGCATTTCGCAGGCGGATGGAACGTTTCCAACTATGCGGGAAGCGTACATGCCCAGGACGATCAGATGAGACTCATCTGGGATCAGTATTATAGTGTGGGTATCAAGAACCTTGTAGATGCAATCGCAAACTCGGCAGATCTTCCGAATCTCAATGCGGCACTCCGCATCCACAGAGTATATCTCATGTCTGTACTTACAGACACATACGGAGATGTTCCATGTAAGGAGGCCGGTCTTGGATTCCTTGAAGGCAAGTCAAACCCTAAGTACGACACACAGGAAGATATCTATAACTTCTTCTTCGACGAACTGACAGCATGTGTTGCGCAGCTCGGCGCAGGAACAGACCGTATCAGCGGTGATGTGACAAGCCTTTCAGGAGATGTTGAGAAGTGGAAGAGGTATGCCAACTCACTCCGCCTTCGTTTCGCAATGCGCATTTCGGATGTAAATCCTGCCAAGGCGAAGACTGAGTTCGAGAATGCTCTCTCAGCTGACGGAGGATATATCACTTCAGCATCTGATGATGCTTACGTGAAATACATCGAAGGACCATTCACTCTTTATGACGGTTCAAGAGAGCTGGACTTCCGTGTAAATGCACTCGGTGAGATCCTTTATGGACAGGACCCTACATCTCCTACATTCGTATCCGCTACATTCTTCAACCTGATGCAGGACAATGCTGACCCTAGACTTTACCGTATCAGCCGCCACTACATCAATACAAAGAGAAGCGAAATCTCTCCAGACAGAGAGTGGAACGTGGATGTGACTGACGAAGTGCTCGCATATATCGAGAGAATAGGGGAGGTGCAGCATCCTTGCAACCCTGGTGCAGCATGGTGGAACAACTGGATCAATGCTCCGGCAAACTCGGAGATTCCTACTCTTCAGCAGCTCGTGTCAACCTATCCTGAGGTCGGTTTCGACGGCAATAACTTCCCTGCACGAATGATGCGACCTGCACTCTCTATTGACTTTGAACAGCCTGCATGTCCGGGTTACCTCATCTCTTCTGCTGAGGTAAGCTTCCTTCTTGCTGAGGCCAAGTCGATGGGATGGAATGTGGCAGGAGATGTCAAGACACATTTCGAAGCAGGAATCACAGCTTCCATGAACCTTCTCAATGAGCATTATCTTGCTGAGGATAAGGTGATTACACCTGCTGAGACAGCTGCATACATCTCAGGCCTTTACGCGAACTACTCGCTTGAGGACAATCCTAGAGAAGCCATCAACACCCAAGCATGGATACTCCATTTCATGAACCCTGCAGAGGCTTGGGCAAACCTTCGCCGTTCTGACTATCCTGTTCTCATGGACAGAACCAAGCTTGAAAAGTTCGAGTCTGACTTCACTTATGACGACCTGGACCTTACCACACCTGTACGTCTTCGCTATCCAGTCCTTGAAGGAATGTACAACAGCGAAAACTACAACAAGGCGCTTGATAGTCTTGGAGGATCTGACGACTGGCATAAGCCTGTATGGTGGGACAAGAACGATATCAATGTGAAATAATGCTAATGTCAGGAAAGATATGAAAAAGATATATTTGAAAATAATGTCAGTTGCCTTGGCATTCGCCGCTATGGTCGGATGCGATCAGAAGGAAGAGCCTTTCTTTACTGCAACTGAAGACGATCTTCCACGTATCCTCAATACGGATATTCCTGAATGGATCAACGGAGCACCTGCTGTCCTGATGACCATCAAGAGGGACGCTGCCTTCAACTTTGAGGTGGTTGTCACACCTGCTGACTACACGACCGTATCATGGTACCTTGATGATGTCAAGATTCATGAGGGTAAGACAATAGAGCAGAACATCCTCGCAGGAGACTATATTCTGAAGATTGTAGCTGTCACTACAAAGGGTAATGAGACATCGAGAACGACCAGACTTGTTGTCCAACCTCTTGATAATGATCCGGTTCCAGGAAATGATGTGCTTGAGCGTCTCGTGAGCCCTGGTTTTGAGGCTACCCTCGGCGGTACCAATATGGATAAGGTGGCCAAGGTAGCTGTAGGCGATAAGGAAGCTGATGCTGTCTATGCTGACGGCAAAGTTACATATACAGTACCTGAAGGAATAGCTGACGGAAGATACCCTCTTACCGTCAAGGATAATACAGGATTCGTTTATGGTGCCGGATATATTACTGTATCATCATCACCGACAGTGAGCGCTGCAGCATTCACAGGCAAGTCGGAGTCTTCTGTAACTATCGGAGGTAAGAATCTTGACAAGGTTGCAGCAGTAACAATCAACGGACAGGCTTGTGAAATCACAGAGAAGACCCTCATATCAGTTACATTCACAACTCCTGCACTCAATGCAGGCGAATATGTGATGACAGCTGTTGACCAGAGCGGTGCGGCAGTCAAGTTCATCCAGGGATCATCTCTCGTTGAATCAGCTGTCTTCACTGTCACTCCGGAAGTGGTTCTTTGGGAAGGACATCATTATGTTTCATGGGCATTGGGCGACGGCGACCCTAACAAGACGTTCAGTGATCTTGCAGGAGTGTCGACATGCTGGAAGCCAGGACAGATTCTCAGAGTCCATCTCGAAGTCAAGACTGATGATGAGTACCACCAGGTACAGTTCAACACAATGTGGTGGACACAGCTTCCTGGAACTCAGAAGGCAGATTTCGGCACAGACACAGTCTTTGAGATTACAATCACTCAGGAAATCCTGGATCTTCTCAATGCACAGAACGGATTCATCATCTGTGGTCACGGATTCTATGTTACCAAGGTAACCCTGGAATAGATTCGGTTTCCAATAGTTTCAAAACTAACGCTTTACAGACAGTGCGTGCTCCTCTTGGGGAGCACGCACTGTCTGTAAATTATTGTTGCTGACGGAGTTATATGTTGTCTACTGATGGAGTTTCATGTCGCCGGGTCTGATCCAGCCAATCCGTTTCAGAACACCGTTTATAAGCAGGCTGATTACTGCCGGAGCGAGGAAATAAAGACAGATGATCTTCACTACCAGAGGGCCGGAAGCTGCGCCTGCGACAGACATGGTCGCATAAGTTGCAAGAGGTCCTACAAGACCTGCAGTTCCCATACCTGCACCAAGAGCATTGTTGGTCATCTGAAGCCATACAGTGGAAACTGGACCGAGGATGGCTGAAGTAAGGATTGGAGCCAGCCAGATGACAGGTTTCCTGGCTATGTTGCCGATCTGCAGCATTGATGTGCCTATACCTTGGGAGATGAAGCCTCCGATTCCGTTGTCCATGTAGCTGATCACGGCAAATCCTATCATCTGGGCGCAGCATCCTGCAGTCGCCGCACCTGCTGCAAGTCCGTCGATGCCGAGCATTACGCATATCGCCACCGAACTGATCGGCAAGGTCAAGGCGCAGCCTACGAGAACAGAAACTGTGATTCCCATCAGGAATGGGTTGAGTGCTGTTGCACTGTTGATCACCGAACCAAGGTAAAGCATGAAATCATTGATAGGGGAGCAGCAGTATTTTGCAAAGAGACTTCCCGCAAGAATGGTGACAAGCGGAGTAAGGATGATGTCCACTGGTGTCTTCTTTGAAACCAGCATGCCGAGTTCAGCTCCGAGGATGACTGCGAGATAGGCTCCTACAGGACCACCGAACTGGTAGCCCAATGCGCCCGTGATCGCAGATGAGATCATTACCAGCGGAGCGCATGACATTCCGAATGCAATCGCAAGTCCGATGCATGCTCCCACAAGAGGAGAGCTTGATGACAGGGCGTCCGCAATGAAATTAAGAAAATCAAGGCCAGGAATCTTAGCGATCTGGCCTATGATCAATCCCAGAATAAGGGAGCAGAACAGACCCATGGCCATATGGCTCAGGGCGTCCACAATATATTTCTTGAAAAACTTCTTCATTCAGATTATCTGACTGCTTCCGGAGTCCAGTTGTTGAAGAAGCGCATGACCTTGGTCTTGTCATAACCGTTACCTTCTTCCAGGAAACTGGAATCCTGAGTATGGATGACATTTCCATCCTCATCGAGGACAACGAACACAGGGTAGCCGAATCTTCCCGGATTTCCGAGTCGCTTCAGCATCGCTTCAGCCTTCTTGTCAGCTCTTTCACGAGGATTGTAATTCACATGGATGTAGACGAAGTTCTTGTCTACCACTTCCATGATCTCGCTGTCCTTCGACATGAAGTCAGCAAACATGAGGCACCATCGGCACCAGTTGCCGCCCACCTGGCAGATCACGAACTTGCCTTCCTTGTCAGCCTGTGCGACAGCCTTGTCAATCTGAACCATCTGGTCTACGCTCTCGTCGTATACCTTCTTCAGATTAGACTGAGCATCTGCTGTAACAAACATTACAGCAGATGCCAATATAGTTACAATCAGTCTTTTCATATCTTAGAGACACATCTCGTAGATCTTCTCCACATCAGCAGCTGTAAGAGTCTTGAAACCGTTGATGTTACCGTCACGGCAAGCCTTTGCAGCCATCATAGGGAAGTCTTCCTTCTTGATTCCGATCTCAGTGAAGTTGCTCTTGAGACCGAAGTCCTTGAAGAATACGTCAGAAAGACGCTTGATGCTCTCCTTAGCGATCTCCATAGGCTCGAGTGAAGGATCGATACCGAATACATTCACACCGAACTGAACGTATCTCCACAATCTTGTCTCGTCAAGACAGTACTCAAGCCATCTTGGAGTAAGGATTGCGAGGCCGAGACCGTGAGTGATGTCATATGTTGCAGAAAGCTCGTGCTCCATTGGATGGCAGCTCCAGTCACACTGCTTGCCGCATGATACGAAACCGTTGATAGCCCAAGAAGAAGCCCACATGAGTTCAGCTCTTGCCTGGTAGTTGTCAGGCTCAGCGATAGCGATAGGAGCATACTTGATCACAGCTCTGAGCATACCCTCCATGAAGCCGTCAATCATGTCCATACCCTTCTCAGTGTCGAAGTAAACCTCCATGAGATGTGAGAGGATGTCTGCAGAGCCGCATGCTGTCTGATATGCGCTTACAGAATATGTGAGTGTAGGGTCGAGGAAAGATACTCTTGGACGGATAGGGTCAGCAAGACGTCCGAGCTTGTCCTCAGTCTCGAGGTTGCTGATCACACCTGCAGTGTCCATCTCAGAACCGGTTGCAGAAAGAGTAAGGATAGTCACGAGAGGAAGCGCAGTGTCGATAGGCTTTGCATCTGCTCCGAAGAACTCCCATGGATCATGATCCACGCATGCACCTGCACACACGAACTTTGCAGCATCAAGAGTAGAACCGCCACCGACAGCGAGAACTACATCGATGTTTTCTGTCTTGCATATCTCCACACCCTTGCGTACAGATGTGATTCTTGGGTTAGGCTCAATGCCTGAAAGCTCGAAAAGCTCGAGTCCTGCATTCTTGATCTCCTCAACCACCTTGTCATAAAGGCCCATACGCTTGATGGAACCTCCACCATATGTAAGAAGCACTTTGTTACCGAATTTCTTGAGCTCAGGACCGAGGTTAGAAAGCTGATCTTTACCAAAATACACCTTGGTAGGGATGTCGTAAACGAAATTATTCATAAAGTATAAAGTTTTGAAAGTTAATATTTCATATTAGTCCATAGGGTAGACAACGTCCCACTCCTTTCTCAGATCGTCCATCTGCTTCATGACGCTGAGTGTCTCTTCGTGCGGCATCATAGGAGACTCGAGAAGACCCTCCTCAATGCATCTGCGGCACTCATAGACCTGATATTCATAGCCGTTGACCATTTCGGCAGGCTTGGTATATCTTTCCACGAGTTCGTAGTTGCGGTATACTTCGATGACCTCAGGACAGTTGATGTTGTCGACCCTGATGTAGCCTTCAGTACCGTTGATGATGCCCTGACGGTCGTTCAGACAGAGGCAGCCGGCCTGGAGATTCGCCATCTTTCCGTCAGCGAAGCAGAGGGAAATGCACTCCTGCATATCCATTCCTGTAGGTCCTTTCTGACAGTTGCTTACAGTCTTCACGATGTCTGTACCGAAATACATTCTTGCGAAGTTCAATGAATATACGCCTAGGTCAAGAAGAGCTCCTCCGCAAAGATCCGGACGCACGATCCTCTCCTTGAATTCCATCATATAGCATAGAGTCGCTGTAAGAAGTCTAGGCTCGCCGATCACTCCGCTTTCCATAATCTCCTTTACCTTATGGGACAAAGGCATGTATCTGGTCCAGATTGCCTCAGTGATGAACACGCCTTTCTCCTTGGCAGTCTTAAGAAGGATCTCAGCCTCTCTTGCATTGGCTGTGAATGCCTTTTCCACAAGTACCGGCTTGTTGTGCTCGAGAGCAAGCATCGTATGAGGGAAATGGTGCGAATGCGGAGTCGCAATGTAGACAAGGTCCACATTCTCGTCCTGTACAAGCTCTTCATACGAACCGTATGCCTTCCCGATGTTCCACTGCTTAGCAAAAGCGACAGCCTTGTCGAGCGATCTGGATGCTATCGCATATACACAATAATCCTCAAGAGGTGCGAGGGCCTCAGCCATTTTATCGGCTATCCAGCCTGCGCCGATGATTCCGACTTTGAACATTTTCTATAGTTTGAATTTATGATGTATAGTTTAGATAAGCGAATAGAGAACGAAGCTCCAATGTGCGATGACAGCTGCAACTATTCCTCCGATTGTGTGGGCCAGGATGGCCTTTGAAGTGAGGTTGCGGTATCCAAGAGCGTCAAGCATAGCGGTGTGTGTGCTGAGGTAACCGCTCCAGCACATACCGATGGCTGTGAACACTGCGATAGCATTTCCGTCCACCCAACCTGCAGATATGAAGTTCGGAACGAGACCGAGGGCCGCACCTACTGCTCCCAATGCTGTGATAGGGAAGGCGATCAGGTGAGGGTCAGAGAAGCCGAACAGCCACTCGAACACGAAGCTGAGCTTGCTTCCGAGTGCAGGAAGAGCCTCGACTCCCTCATAAGCGGCGCCTGTATATGCACCGTCTGCTGAAGGACCGAATGTGAGGATCATGATGAATGTAGAGATGATCAGAACTCCAGGGATGATGGCAAGACCCACACTTACACCAGACTTTCCGCCGTCAAGAAGGGCGTCGAGAATTCGCTGGAACATAGGCTTCTCTTCTGATGCCACCACCTCTGTTTCAACCATTTCTACTTCATATACCTCTTCGTGCTTGAAGTTAGGATGGCTTTTGAGAATGAAGCGCTGCATGAGTCTTGTCGACACGATACATCCGCAGATTGCTCCGAAAAGTCCGATGAACGGCTCTGCATAATAGCCTTGGCCGACCATGAACACGATCACAAGCAGACCCATACCGAACGCTGTACCGAAATTGGTCAGCGAGATGAGCTGATATTTCTTGAAATACTTGCTGAACTTCTTGTCCTGCGCAAGAGCGATGATGGCAGGATTGTCAGAAAGGAAGGTCATCACCGCACCGAGCGAAGCAACGCCCGGAAGGTTGAACAGAGGCTTCATCAGAGGTTTAAGAAGCTTCTCAAGAAGCTTTACCACTCCGAACTCCATAAGGATTCCTCCCAATGCTCCTGTAACGACACAGATGGCCATGATGTAGAATACAGTGTTGAGCAGCAGGTCATGAGCGGTATTCATAACGGTATTCAGCATATTTGCTGTTCCCATCTTCATTGCAGGGAATGCAAATATGCCGAATACTATGATCAGACAATAAACACCAGACGGTATCTTGCCGAAAATCTTTTTAAGTGCCTTCACTTCTCAAATACTATTTGACGATCTGAAGGGCTTTCTTAAGGAGTGACTTTGAAGGAACTGCAGCCTCGTCAGTAGGAACGAGGTACCAACGTACTGTCCAGTCAACTTTTGCACCTGGCTCGAGAGTTGTGTATGCGCCCTGCTCCTCGATCTCTACGAAAGTCTTGCCTGGGTTTGCATAGATCTGGATCTCAGCCTCTGCCGGAGCTGGCTCTGAAGGTTTGAGGTCCTGGAACTTCTTCACGAAGAGGAGACCGTTGTTGCAGAATGCAAGCCATCCCTTACCGTCAGCGTTGATCTTTCTGTTTGCGCTGTCCTCATCCATTACATACCATGCAGCGTCCTTCTCATATGTGAAAGGAAGGCCCTTCATGTTGTTTGCCGGAGTAGCTTCCTTAGCGTCGAAGAAGAGGATACCTCCGTTAGGAACTCGTGAAATCTCCCAAGGAGCGACCTTGCGTGTCTCGCCTGACTCGTTCACGATGGTGTACTTGATGACGATAGCGTTGTCCTTAGCGTCTGCGCTGAACTCCTTGAGTACGCGGTAACCGAAACGCTCAGACTTCTGTCCTGTAAGAACGAGAACGCCGTCCTTTACCTCTGCTTCGAAAGGCTTGGTATCATACTCTGCTACAGGTGGCCAGTTCCACTCTGACTGAGGGCTTGTCCAGAATGTACTTCCGAAAGAGTTCGGCATACGTGTCTGTGAGAGAACCTCATTGTCATTGAGTTTGTAAGAAACAACCTTACCTCCCTTAGAGGCGTCAACTGTAAGTGTAACCTCGCCTACAGAAACGCTGTACTTTCCGTTTTCGAGAGTGTTGATTGTCTGAGCTGAAAGCGCCATGCTTCCCAGGCCGAGAACTGCAAGCAGTGATATTAATACCTTTTTCATTGTTTTAGTGATTTTTAATTAATGCAAAAATAACCTTTTTTATGAATATAGAAAGGCATTTTCCGAATCAATTTCCATCACTATTGGTTCTTTCCCAGTGGAACGGGGCAAAATCTGCCTTAGGGTCACGCCAAGACGGCTTTCTCATGGCATAAATCACATAAGGAATGACCACCATCACCACGCATCCTGCTACCAGTACCGAATACCACACCGCGCTGCTTCCTGTCTGGATCTGTCCCGGAGGAATGAAACTGAGCACGAATGCCAGAAGAGATCCCGCAAATCCGACTACACCTATCAGCCACATCAGTCCGTTGCCCTTGCCGAGTCTGAACGGGCGAGGGGAGTCCTTCATCTTGTAGCGCAGGACTATCGCCGCAGCAAACATCAGCATGTACATTATAAGGTACAGCAGGATGGTCAGCTGCGAGAGGATCTGGTAGAACGACTGCACCGAAGGCATCACCACGAACAGAAGCGAAAGCAATGTGACGATTCCGCCCTGGACCAGGAGGATGTTGCGCTGTACACCATGGCTGTTGGTACGTTGGAAGAACGGAGGAAGATATCCGGCCTTTCCGACGGTGAAGATACCCTTCGAAGGACCTGCGACCCATGTGAGGACGCTGGCAAGCACTCCGAACATCAATGCGACCGCGATAAGCGGACCGGCCCATGCCATATGGAAATGTCTGAAATAATTGTCAAATCCGATCAGCAGAGACTGAGTCAGATTGATGTCCTTTGCCGGGATGATGAATCCGAGTGCGAATGTTCCGAGAACGAAGATACATACGGTCGCAAGCGAACCGATGATGATCGCCTTCGGATAGTTCTTCGACGGGTTGTTCACATCCATCACATGCACACCCATCATCTCCATACCCGCATAGAACAGGAAGATGCTGCTCGCAAGGACGAGGTTGTCGAACTTCGTCAGGTCAGGGAAGAATCCCTGCGACATGTCCATGTAGTTGTGTCCGCCTGTCGATATGTATATGATACCCAGTATGATGAGCAGTCCGGCAGGAATGATGGTACCTATCATACCGCCCCATTTGCTGATCCTTCCGACCCAGTCAAGGCCTTTGAGGGCGATGAAGGTGGCGGCCCAGTAAATTGCAAGGACTGTAATCAAGGTAAACATCTTGTTCGAAGCAAGCGCGGCATCAGAGACGTCGTTGAGTCCGATATATGCGATCGATACCGCGCCGAATGTAAGGACGGTAGGGTACCAGATGGTCGATTCGATCCATTGCAGCCATATCGCAAGGAATCCAGTCTTCGGGCCGAATGCTTCGCCTACCCATCTGAAGACACCGCCCTGCTTGTCAGAAAACATTGCGGCCAGCTCTGCGGCAACCATCGAGGTCGGGATAAGGAATACGATGGCGGCGAACAGATAATAGAATGCAGATGAAAGGCCGTATATAGCCTCCGACGGCAGACCTCTGAGGCTGACTACCGCCGTGATGTTCATGATCGCAAGGGTCGCGACGCTGAGCTTGAACGCCTTGCCTGTATTTCCATTCTGTGTCTTCATGGTTCGTTCGTTTTATTGTGAAACGTCAGTGGGTGTAGACCTTACCTTTCTGCTTCTGGCTCTTGCGGGCCGCTATGCAGGTTGGGGTAGGGTATTCAAGCTTCTCGAGTTCCTCCACAGCGTTGCTGATGTCTTCGATTAGCATGTCCGCCATATCGCGCGACATACCCTGACGGACAACAATTCGCATCACCACCATGTCCTCGATATCCTTCGGCATCGTGTAAGCCGGAACCATCCAGCCGCTCTGCATGAGCTTGTCCTGGAGGTCAAAGAGGGTCCAGTTTGCCTTCTTCTCATACTCAGGATTCAGTGACCAGATGAAGAGAGGATTTTCGAGCTTCTTAGAGTAGTTGCTGAAGCACGGCATCTTGCCGATGGCATCGTGGCAGTACTTCGCGATCTCCATGGAGTTGGTGTGGATCGCCTTGTAACCTTCGAATCCGAGGTGGATGAAGTTGTAGTACTGTCCGAGAATCTGTGCTGCAGGACGTGAGAAGTTGAGACCCACCTGAGTGATGTTCGCACCGAGATAGTTCACGCTGAAAGCCATGTCCTTCGGAAGGAAGGTCTTGTCTTTCCATATGACCCATCCGAGGCCCGGATATACCAGGCCATATTTATGTCCCGATGTCGAAATGGAGAGTACCCATTTGAGACGGAAGTCCCATCGTTTGTCGGTGTAGAGGAAAGGAAGGATGAATCCGCCCGAAGCCGCGTCCACATGGATCGGAACGTCGTATCCGGTCTTTGCGTTGTACTCTTCAAGTGCGTCGTTAAGCGCTTCGATGTCGTCGTTCATTCCGGTCCATGTCACACCGGCTATCGGTACGATGCAGATGGTGTTTTCGTCGCACATCTTTATAGCTTCAGCTATGTTGAGGGTCGGATGTCTGTGGGTTATAGGCACCGTACGCATCTCGATCTGCCACAGCTGGCAGAACTTTTCCCATACGACCTGGTAGGCAGTGCTCATGACGAGGTTAGGCTTGTCATACGGTTTGCCAGCTGCCTTTCTGCGCTCGCGCCATCTCAACCATGCGGCCACGCCGCCCAACATACATGCCTCCGAAGAACCGATGCCGACCGCACCTGTCTTCCAATCGCCCTTTTCCGGGCTGTTCCACATGTTCGCGACCATATTTATGCAACGGCCGCACATGACGGCCACGCGTGGATATTCGGTCTCGTCTATATAGTTTATTCCCACCGCTTCATTCATCAGTCGTGTACCGAAGTCGTCCATATAGGTGGTGACGAAGGTCGCGAGGTTAAGTCGCGGCTGCGTCTGTGGGAACGTCTCGTCCTTCACCATCTGGTATGCCGTTTCTGCAGGGGTACCATGAGTCGGGATGAATTCCGCCGGCGCCGGTTCTCTCATTTGTTGAGAACCAAAAATGATGTCTCCATCATCCGGATGTTTTACATTTGTCTTCATAATTTAAAATGTTTATAAATTGTCCGGTGAGGAGGTCACAAAGTATGCCATAAGCGGCTGAGTGCCACCTTATCTGCACCCAGCCGCTTACGACTTGTATTTTTCTGTATTTAGTCCGATTATCTGAGGACCTGTGTGAACTCAGGAGCCTTTCCTTCCTCTGCGAGAACATAGATCCGGACTGTGCTCTGACGGTCCTGAGCTGTGAAGATGTACTCGGTTCCTGTAGGGATAGGACGTGATGCAACTTCTGTCGCCTTCGCCTGAATCATAGGGTATGTGCTTACAGCTGCATCGAAGATTGCAACTTCCTCTTCTGTTGCAGGACGAGTCTCTGAGAAAGCCTCATAAGCCTCGAACTCACCCTCGATGAATCCGCCTTCGAGTAGGAATCTCTTCACCTCTTCTGCTGCAGCACCGATACGTGCAGCGCGTACGCCATAGCCTGGAAGAACCTTAGAATCAGCAAGTTTCGCCTTTACCGCATCTGAGCTTGTGTTGAGTCCGCCGCTTCCGAATGTGCAGAAAGGAACGACTGTCTTACCGCTGAAGTCCACAGTGTTGAGGAGTGTCTCGATAGGGTTGGCATAAGTTCCGAACCAGATAGGGAAGCCGATGAAAACTACATCGTATGCGCTGAGGTCAGCCTGGATAGGAAGAAGCTCAGGATATGCATTTTCCTGCATCTCCTTCTGTCCTCTTGCGATAGTGCTGCCGTAGTCTCCGTCATATGGGTTGACAAGGGCGATTGCCTCGATGTCTGCTCCGAGGTTCTGCTGGATAGCCTCAGCAACCACCTGTGTGGTACCTGTCTGCGAGTAGTAGAGTACAAGAGTCTTCTGCTCTTTTGTCTGTCCGCATGCAACTGCCATAAGCAATGCAGCTGCCAAAATCATGATCTTTCTCATATTATAGTCTGTTTAGTGTGTTTTCTTGTGGTAGGCATCTCTGGGATCTCCGCTCTCAAGGTAGATCACTCCGCACATCGAGAACCCGTATTTTGTCAGTATGTGCTTCATGATGCAGTTGTCCCTGTGGGTGTCGATCCTGATGACTCCGTATCCCTGTTCCTTGATGTGTGCGAACGCCCAGTCTAACATCGTCCTTCCGATATTTCTGCCTGGGGCGCAGGTCGCGATCCTATGGATCACATAGTACGGATCTTCGTCCGGCCATCTGCCTTCGATGTATGAATATGTCGGGTCAGGACCAGGAATCAAAGCCATCGTTCCGAGGATTGTCCCGCCCTCGCAAAGGACCTTGCAGCATCCCGATCCGATGTCCTTCATCACGACATCTTCAGTCGGATAACCGTCATTCCACTGTTGGAGATTTCCGCTGTCGCGCATTATCTTCTTTGCGCCTTCGAATATCTCCATCAGTCGTCCGAGGTCGGAATATGTCGCCTGTCTGATGTACATATTTACAAATATAGCAATTATCTGATTGATACGACAGTCACTGCCGGATCGCCGACCGAATAGGTGCATCGCAGTGCAAGGACTTCGTCCAGTTCCGTCCTTATCGCAGACTTCAGGATGCCGTCTCCGACTCCGTGTACAAAGTTGATCTTCATTCCTTTATGGGACAGGTTCTCGCGGATTATCCTTCTGAATGTGTCCATCTGGAACTGAAGCTGCTGGCCTTTCGGGACCGATCTTCCTCCCGGAATTGCCTCTATATGGAGGTCGACTGTGAGTATGCCGGAAGGTGCTGTCTGCCTTGCAGCAGGAGCCGCTGTCTTCTTTGCCTTAACCTTGCTCTGCTTCAGGGCAGAGATCTCCGAATCATCTGTGACTGCGAACTCTCCGTATGCAGCCTGGATGGTCAGTCCGTCTTCGAGTTCTATGCCGACTGTCCTTCCGAGGGAGACTATCGTACCCCTGAAGTCGGAGTCCATCAGGACAACCTTGTTGCCGACTTTCAGTTCGCGGTCTCTGGAGGTTTTGGTTTCGGCTTTGCTTTTCGTTTTTTGTTCAGGGGTCTGTACGAGAGGTGTCTTCTCCAAAAAGTCGAGTTTGCCTTTCAGAGAACCGAAGTCAGATATGATGTTCTTCTTTGCCATTAAAGCAGTGTGACGATCTTCTCGAGCCAGACCTTGTCAGTCTCGTCGAATGTTGCCAGTTCCTTGCTGTCGATGTCAAGCACGGCATAGACCGAGTCGCCGTCGAACATAGGAACTACGATTTCGCTTTGAGAAAGGCTGCTGCATGCGATGTGGCCGGGGAATTGGTGCACGTCAGGTACGACGATGGTCTCCTTCCTCTGCCATGTGCTGCCGCAGACTCCTTTTCCATATGGAATACGTGTACATGCGACCGGACCCTGGAACGGGCCGAGCACCAGCTGTTCCCCTTTCACAAGATAGAAGCCTGTCCACCAGAAGCCGAACGCCTCATGAATCAGTGCAGCCGTATTGGCCAGGTTTGCGATCTGGTCGCTTTCTCCGCTGACGATGCCTTCTATCTGCTTGTAGAGTTCCTGATATCTGATTTCCTTATCGTTGCTCATTTTTCCTGCTTTTACTTACTATGATTACTCCGCCGAACACCATGGCTGCTGCGATGACCTTCTGCCATGTGAGTGCATCCATTCCTATCACTATGCTTATCACTATAGCGATTATCGGCTGCACATAGCTGTACATGCTGACTAGGGTAGGGCGGATGCGTTTCTGCGATACCGGTATAAGGAAGTAACTGACGAATGTCGCACATATTATCAGGTACGCAAGTTCGGCATACTGAATTGTCGGGATCCCTGCCCAGTCCACTTCTGTAAGGCCTTTGAATGACAGCGGAGCTGAAACGCACGCTGCAAAAAGGAAGATCCACTTCATGAATGTCACCACAGAATACTTCGCGATCAGAGGCTTGAAGATTCCAAGGTACATCGAGAAACTGAGTACATTGAAGATCATCATAATGATTCCGAACGGCGTGCTTTCAGCGACTCCTCCCGGTGCGATCACTCTGTTGATTATCAGGTAGATGATGCCGGCGAAGCTGATGGCGACTCCAGCCGTCTTCTTCAGCGTGATCGGTTCCTTGATCACCATCGCCGCGATTATCATCGTGCATATCGGCGACATGGCAGTCATTATCGAGCAGTCCATCGGGGTGATGTGCGGGATACCGGTCAGGAATGTTATCTGGCATGCGAAGAATCCGAGCATGGAGGCGGCGAAGATCTTAATGTAGTCTTTCCTGTCGATCTTCTCCTGCGGAAGGAAGAGTGACACGATCCAGAACAGAGCTCCGGCAACAATCGACCTGAGCGTGAAGATTCCCAGTGGCGGAATAAGTTCCCCGCTGGTCAGATCTTTACACACGATGATGTTGAATCCGAAAATCGCATATGCTATAAAGGCAGCCAGGTGCCCTGCAATGATATCCTTCCTTGTCATGTCCTCAAAATTCCCTGCAAATATAGCACATCTCCCGGAATTTCCCTCCCTGTCATCCTCCCCTCATCCCCGGTCCTCTCCCGTCATCCCCGGTCCTCTCCCGTCATCCCCGGCTTGACCGGGGATCTCTGTCATGCCCCTCCCTCTCTGTCATGCCCGACCCTCTCCGTCATGCCCGACCTGATCGGGCATCTTTGTTAGAATAAGATTGCCGGTGGAGCCGGCAATGACGAAGGGACGACCCGGCAATGACGAAGGGACGACCCGGCAATGACGAAGAGTCGAGCCGGCAATGACAGTGTGGGAGCAGGCAGTTTGCGGAAGTGGGTTTAAATCAGTATTTTTGCAGTTTCACGTAAAACTTAAAATAATGAACGAAATTCCAAAGTGCCCTAAGTGTGGCGGCGAATACACTTATTTTGACGGTTCCCTTTATGTCTGTCCAGATTGCTCTTATGAGTTTGACTCAGTAGATGCAGTTGAAGAGGCTGATGATGTGGCAAGAGACAGCAACGGTGCTGAACTTTTTGACGGTGATGCTGTAACTGTAATCAAAGACCTTAAGGTAAAGGGATCATCAATGGTCATCAAGCGCGGAACCAAGGTGAAGAGTATCCGTCTCACAGAGAACCCAGAGGAAGTTGACTGCAAGATCGACGGCAGCAGCATCGTTCTCAAGACATGTTTCCTCAAGAAATAAAGATGGAAACACCTATTCTTAACACACATAACAAACTTGAACATGAGCCATCGCATTCAGCAGAACACCTGCTGAATGCTACTATGGTAAAGATGTTCGGTTGTCCTCGTTCGAGGAATGCGCACATCGAGAAGAAGAAGTCAAAGTGCGACTATATCCTTGACATAGTACCAACTGCAGAGCAGGTGGCTGAGATTGAAGCCAGGATCAATGAGGTGATCGGACGCAATCTTGATGTCACCATCGAATTCATGAGCAGAGAGCAGGCTGCCTCCATCGTGGATCTCAGCAAACTTCCTGAAGATGCATCCGAAACCCTCCGGATAGTAAGGATAGGGGATTACGATGCATGTGCCTGCATAGGCGCACATGTACAGAACACAAGCGAGATCGGAACCTTCAAGGTAATAAGCCATTCCTACGAAAATGGAGTATGGCGACTCCGATGGAAATTGGTATAAGATAAATTTCACTATCTTTGCAGCCCTTTTGCAAAAAAATCTGATGTTACACTATAAGACTTTTGAAAATAACAAGTTCGACAGCTGGATTGTAATGATACATGGAGCGGGCGGAAGCATCGAAGTATGGTTCCGTCAGGTCGCTGACTATGCACTTCATTTCAATCTTCTGCTGGTCGATCTTGCCGGCCACGGTGGCTCTGCGAATGAATCCTTCGGAAAAGGATTCAACTTCTCGAGAGCGGCCGAGCAGGTCATGGAAGTCGTGAACCATCTGAATATTAAAAAAGGCCATTTCATCGGCCTTTCACTCGGCTCCATAGTCGTACGAATCATCGCAAAGCATAACCCTCAGCAGGTATCAAGCATGGTGCTCGCAGGAGCTGTGACCCAGCTCAACACAAAGGTCCGCACTCTCCTTACCCTTGCGACAACATTCAAGCGACTTATCCCGTACTCTCTTATCAAGAGCGTAATCGCAAAATGCATCATACCACAGGGTAAATACGAAAACTCCAAGAGACTCTTCCTGAACAACGCAAAGAAAGTCTCATTTGACAGTTTCCATAACTGGCTCAAATTGGGAGACGGAGTAAGTACCTATATTAAGGAACTCTTCGAAGAGTACATCGCAATCCCGACTCTTTACATGATGGGAGAGGATGACAGACTCTTCCTCCCGCAGGTCAGACAGACCGTAAGAAACGCAGGAGACTATGTGTCACTGATCGTCGTACCGAATGCCGGACATGTCTGCAATGTCGACAACAAGAGGTATTTCAATCACCATTCGCTCGAGTTCATGCGTGTTAATGACGATGTAACATTTATTTAACACTCAAGCTATTGCGGGTCTTGGAAATCTCCTTACCTTTGCACCCGGTTATTAGTTTTAGTGTTATTAATTATGTGGTTATGATGAGGTGCCTCACGTGAGTGACGCAGCTCATTTTCTTTTTATATACTCCCTTCGTCCTGCGATCATATTCTCCGCAATCGCGTATCCTTCTTCATACAGGGCAGTGAGTTTCGAGGTGTCCTTCTCCATTCGGCCGACCACCACCGGCTTCATCGGACGGATCACAATGATCTTACCTTTATTTTCCAGACTTTCGACCAGATCCATCGTACGGTTATACACGGCATTACGTTCCTGAAGCGCCTTCTGCAGAGCAGGATATTTACGATAGAATGCCTTGGCGACTCGCATCTTTCCCTCCTTCTTCCTGTATCCCTTGTTTCGGGTAAGGATGACCACCATGTCTTTATATCCCTGATCCAACGCATATTGAATCGGAATCGAATCCACGATACCGCCGTCCAACATCGGAACCCCGTCCACATAAGTGATCTTCGTCACATACGGCAGACTGCTCGATGCTCTGACGATGCTCATGATCCTTTCCGAAGACGACTTTTCCTCAAAATACTCCGCCTTTCCTGTGAGGCAGTTGGTAGCTACCATCACAAACCTGGTCGGGTTTGAATAATAAGCCTCATAGTCATACGGGATGATCTTCTCCGGGAAATCTTCGAACAGAAGCTTGAAGTCCATGATGCAGCCCTGAGTCAGCAGATATCTGATTCCGACATAATGGTACTTGTCCATCAGATCGATGTTGCTGCTTTTTGCCCTGCCTCTCTGGCCGGACATATATGAAAGACCGTTGCATGCTCCTGCGCTGACGCCGATTACGAAAGGGAAGCGGATATTATGGTCCATGAAACAGTCGAGCACCCCGCAGGTAAATACGCCGCGAAGTCCTCCACCTTCCAATACTAGAGCTGTTTTGTCGTTTATCATCATGGTTACGGACGAAGTAATGTTTGTTTTCAATATACCACAAACTATTCCGAACCCAAATTTATTGAATAAATCTTTTAATTCTTAAATTTGTCCATATGAAACATACAGACATCATATATCTGGCAGGCGGCTGCTTCTGGGGTACACAACATTATATGAGCCTTTTCAAAGGCGTGGTCTCAACGCAGGTCGGTTATGCGAACGGCAGGCTGCCCGATCCCACATACCAGCAGGTCTATACCGACACGACCGGACATGTCGAATGCGTGAAGGTCGAATACGACAGCGAACTCATATCCCTTCAGACCATCTGCCGCCTCTTCTTCAAATCCATCGATCCGTTGCTTCTGAACCGCCAGGGCGGGGACTGCGGAACGAGGTACAGGACCGGAATATACTGGGAAAAGGATGAAGACCGCACAGTCGTCGAGCAGGTTTATGCGGAAGTGCAGAGCCAATATCAGACGCCTCTGGCTGTCGAAAAGTCTCTGCTTGAATGCTTCTATCCGGCAGAAGAATACCACCAGGACTACCTTGTAAAGAACCCTGACGGCTATTGCCACCTTTCGCCCGAGCTCATGCGCTTTGCCAGGACATATTCACAAAACAAAGACGAATAAAGTATATGAAACGTTTATTTCTCACTCTTATTATGGGATTTTCATTTTTTGGCCTCTTCGGACAGACCGATAAGTTCAAGACAGTAGATGCCTCTGAATTCGCAAAGTTCATATCTGATACTACAGTAACAGTTCTGGATGTCCGTACTGCTGCAGAGCATGCGGAAGGATATATTCCTGGCACTCACTACAATATCGATGTACTTGAGGATAGTTACACGAAGATCGCTACAGAGACTCTTCCGAAGGACAAGCCCGTAGCTCTTTACTGCCGTAGCGGTAATCGCAGCAAGAATGCAGCCCGTATCCTCGCTGAAAAAGGTTATGAAGTTGTAGAACTCGGTACAGGGTTCCGTGGCTGGGTGGCAGCAGAAAAGGAAGTTGCAAAAGACAGTAATAAAGAATAATAAGATCATTATGAAGATAGCGGTACCTACACGAGACGGACGCGTGGATGATCATTTCGGTCATTGCGCATACTATTCGATATTCGATGTCATTGACGGAAAAGTGACGAATGTCAGCAGGATGGCTTCCCCTGAAGGATGCGGATGCAAGAGCGGAATCGCTCCCGTACTTCGTCAGATGGGAGTTGTGGTCATGCTTGCCGGAAATATGGGACAGGGAGCGAAGAATGTGCTTGAGGCTCAGAGGATTGAGGTGATCAGAGGCTGCAGCGGTGATGTTGAAGATCTTGTGGCTGCATACCTTGCAGGAAACATCAAGGACAATGGTGAAGTATGCGATCACCACGACTGTCATTAAAATAGAGATTGAGATATATGATACCTGATTGGGCAAAGGAAATGAACTGCGCAGTAACAGTCTGCGATAAGGAAGGCGTCATCCTTTACATGAACGATAAGGCAAAGGAGACATTCTCAAAGCATGGTGACCTCATCGGCAAGAGTCTGATTCCATGTCATAATGAAAACTCGAGAGCCATCATCGCCAGACTCCTTGAAACTGGCGGGACCAACTGCTACACAATCCAGAAGAATGGACAGAAGAAGATGATCTATCAGACTGCGTGGAAGGAAGATGGTGTTGTGGCAGGACTTGTCGAAATATCAATGGTCATCCCAGAGGAAATGCCTCACTATATAAGATAGTTGAGGGTATATAAAAAGAAAATGAGCTGCGTCACTCACGTGAGGCACCTCATCATAACCACATAATTAATAACACTAAAACTAATAACCGGGTGCAAAGGTACTGCTTCCTTCGTAATCTGCAATAAGTTACGTGTTAAGATTCTGTTACATTTTCAGATAGCCGGTCAAGCCGGCTATGACGGTGATCTTATGCCCTGTCTTCCTTCGTCATGCCCGACTTGATCGGGCATCTGTGTTTGCTGGCTATGACGGTGTATGCGAACCACCGGTTCATTGGTTGAGTTGGTGGTTCGATCTCTAAATCTGGACATTTTTACTGAAATAATGCTGTCGAACCACCGACTCAGATGATGAATACGTGGTTCACCTACAGTGCCAGATAGTCTCAGGCTGCTTACTGGAAATTCTTTAAATTTGCGCCATGAAGATCGAGGAAGCTATAGTATATTGCCTGGCCACATCCAATCGAGGGATGCGTACGGAACAGATCGCTGATATGATAAACCGTCAGCGACTACATCTGCGTAAGGATGGGCAGCCAGTGACTTCCAAACAGGTATTCGCAGTAATCATGAGATATCCGGATATGTTCTGTGTGTCAGAAGGACGTATAATGTTGATGATATAATGAAAGCATACACATATATAGAGAAAGGACGTTTCGAGCTTGTCGATAAGCCGAAGCCCCAGCTGCAGGATATGTATGGCAAGAACCTTACATTCAAGACTGGCGGCGTAGACGGTTGTGACTGCGCTGAAATCCTCTCACTGATAAAAGAAGGTAAGATAGATACCACACCACTCATCACCCACAGCTTCCCGCTCTCTCGCATTGAGGACGCCTATAGGATCTTTGAGAACAAGGAGGATGGAGTGATTAAAATCGCAATTGATAACAGAAACTGAAATGAGTATACGAAAAAAGGCTCACGTTTAGTGAGCCTTGGAGTACTCGGTAGGGGAATCGAACCCCTATTGCAAGATTGAGAATCTTGAGTACTAACCGTTATACGAACCGAGCATTTGGAGCGGAAGACGAGGCTCGAACTCGCGACCCCAACCTTGGCAAGGTTGTGCTCTACCAACTGAGCTACTTCCGCATAAAAATTAATGTGGGAGAAGATGGATTCGAACCACCGAAGGTAAAAACCAGCAGATTTACAGTCTGCCCCATTTGGCCACTCTGGTATTCTCCCTAAATTCTTATAGAACTTTGTAGTCCCGAGCAGACTTGAACTGCTGACCCCTACATTATCAGTGTAGTGCTCTAACCAACTGAGCTACGG
>JAFZFH010000070.1 GCA_017555965.1 Bacteroidales bacterium | reverse complement strand
TTCATCCTGAGCCAGGATCAAACTCTTCATTGTATAATAGTTTTATATTTCTCAGCTTGTCCTGACACTTATAATTTCATAAGAAATTAACGCTTCTCGATAAATTGTATTTTCTCGGTACTTGCTTCTTGTACAGTAAAACAGTCTTTTCAATGAACTTGTTGTTACCTCATCACTTTCGTGAGAGCCCCGTTTTTTCATTTGGGATTGCAAAGGTACGCTTTATTTTTTAATCTCCAAATTTTCTTTAAGCACAGAACCCCGAAAAAACTTGAATATAGCCCCAAAATCAAGCATAATTCATTACTATACAATAGATTGAAAGTCCCGTTACAATTTTGTTAAAAGCAATTTACATTCCGACAAAACCTCAATTGATCCGTTTTTCATCGGTTTAACCAGAATTATTTATTATATTTGTGTGTTATACCTATACAATAAAATAGAATTATGAAAAGGATTTTTCTGACTTTATCGGCATTCATCATGTCCACCATGATTCTTTCAGCACAGGGCTCTCCACTCTGGCTCAGAAAGAACGACATATCCCCTGATGGAAGCAAAATCGCATTTACATATAAAGGTGACATCTTTGTTGTACCTGTTGAAGGCGGACGAGCACTCCAGCTCACTACCAACCAGGCCTTTGATTCGGATCCACTCTGGACTCCTGACGGAAAAAGCATCGTCTTCAGTTCATATAGAGAAAAAAGTAAGGATATATATAAGGTATCCGCAGAAGGTGGTACTCCGGTAAGACTTACCACACATACAGGAAACGAGACTCCTCTAGAGATCCTGAAGGACGGAAGTATCCTTTTCACGGCAAACATACAGCAGGATGCACAATACGGAGACTTCCCTGGCAATGCCCAGTTATATAAGGTAGATCAGAACGGTGGAAAACCATTCCAGGTAACTTCGCTCCCTGTATCCAACATCAGCATTTCTGAAAACGCCGGCGACACCTATATAATATATGAAGACTATAAAGGATATGAGGATGCTCTCAGAAAGCACCACACATCTTCTGTTACCAGAGACATCTGGCAGTATACTCCAGCAAAGTCTGACAACGGCAAGATAACCGGAAATGGAACATTCACCAAACTCAGCAGTTTCATAGGCGAAGACAGAAACCCTGTATTCCTCCCAGGAACAAAGGAATATTTCTTCCTCAGCGAAGAGGACGGAACACTCAACGTATATAAGACTGAACTTGACAGCAAGAGCAAGCCGCAGCAGCTGACAAAATTCAGCGGTAACCCGGTAAGATACCTTTCAGTGGCAGAAAACGGGACACTCTGCTTCTCATACAACGGCGAACTCTATACAATGAAAGCGGGAAGCGAGCCGAAGAAGGTACAGATCAGCGTCGTCACAGATCAGATCGAAGCCCCGGTACAGGACAAGACCTTATCTTCAGGAACACGAAGCATGGCCCTTTCTCCTAACGGAAAGGAAGTGGCAGTGATCCTCAGAGGAGACGTATATGTCACAACCACTGACCACGCAACTACTAAACGCATCACAAACACAGCTCAGCAGGAAAGAAACCTCTGGTTCTCAAAGGACGGAAAGACTCTTTACTATTCATCTGAAAGAAACGGTCATTGGGGAATCTGGGCAACAGAACTCACAGGCAAGGATGACAAGTATTTCACATATGCAGTGAAGATGGAAGAAAAGCTTGTCAGCAAGCCAGGCGACACATGTTTCCAGCCACAGGTATCACCTGATGGTAAGAGCATAGCATATCTCAAGGACAGAACCGCAATCGCAGTGATGGACCTCAAGAGCGGAGATGAGAAGATCGTCCTTGACAGAAATGTGAACTATTCATATCAGGACGGAGACCAGAGCTTTGCATGGAGTCCTGACAGCAGATATATCCTCTGCAACTACCAGGCAAACGGCGGTTGGAACAATGAGGACGTGGCACTGATCAACGTGGAGACTGGTGAAATCACAGATCTCACAGAAAGCGGATACAGCGACGGCAGCTTCAGATGGGCGCTCCACGGTAAGGCCATGACATGGAAGTCGGACAAGGCAGGTTACCGCAGCCACGGAAGCTGGGGTGCTGAAGACGACATTTATATAATGTTCTTCGACGGAAAGAGATATGCAGAGTTCAACCTTGACAAGGAGGGTCGCGCAATAGCAGAGATGCTCAAGAACGACAAGGAGAAGGAAAAAGAAGAGAAGAAGGAAAAGAAGGACAGCGCAAAAGCCGAGAAGAAGACTGCAGAACTCGTACTCGACCTTGAACACAGAAAGGACAGAATCGTAAGACTTACAAGGACTTCCGGAAGACTTGGCGACTATTATCTTACTCAGGACGGCAAGAAGCTTTACTATACAATGAGACTTGAGAAAGGTACAGACCTCTGTCTTCTCAATCTCGAAGACAACAGCATAAAGGTTGTAGCAAAGGGAGTAAGCGGATCGATCTACCCGACAGCAGATGACAAATATCTGTACATGCTCTCTGGCGGAAGCGTATCACGCATTGCTACTGCTAACGAAAAAAGAGAGACAATCTCATTCTCAGGAAACTTCGAGTACAAGCCGGCAGAAGAAAGAGAATACATGTTCGACCATGCATGGAAGCAGGTAAAGGAGAAATTCTACATGCCTGACCTCCATGGAACTGACTGGGACGCACATTATGCAAACTACAGGCAGTTCCTTCCACATATCAACAACAACTTCGACTTCCAGGAGATGCTCTCAGAACTTCTTGGTGAGCTCAACGGATCACATACAGGTGCACGCTACCAATACAAATCCGGTCTGAACACTGCAAACCTCGGAGTATTCTATGACAATGACTACGATGGAGACGGCATCCGCATCAAGGAAGTGATAAAGGGTGGTACATTGTACATCGCAGACCCTGAAATCAAGGAAGGTGACATCATCACATCAATCAACGGCACAGAAATCAAGGCCGGAATGGACTGGTATCCTCTTCTCCGCATGCAGGGTGGCAAAAAGATGGCCATCACTATCAGGAAGGGCGGAAAGAAAGATGTCGAGATGTACATCGAGCCTGCATTCACTGACGTACCGCAGCTTTACAAGAGATGGGTCGAGCAGAGAGCTGAGATGGTAAAGAAGCTTTCCGGCGGTCGAATCGGTTATGTACATGTTGAAGGAATGGATACAGAAAGTTTCAGAGAGGTATATTCAGACCTCCTTGGAAAATATCGCACATGCGACGCAGTGATTGTAGACACACGTCATAATGGAGGCGGATGGCTCCATGACGACCTCGCTACACTGCTCGGAGGTACAGGATACATCAGATTCGAACCAAGAGGACAGTATATCGGCACAGAGCCTTATAACAAATGGACAAAACCGTCATGCGTACTCATGGGTGAGGACAACTATTCTGACGCATGCGGATTCCCATATGTATACAGAGCTCTTGGCATCGGTAAGCTCATTGGAGCACCTGTACCTGGCACAATGACTGCAGTATGGTGGGAGAATCAGATTGACAACACCATCGTATTCGGTATTCCACAAGTCGGTGCAATGGGCGTCAAGGAAGAAAGATATCTCGAAAACATGCAGATAGAACCTGATATCCTCGTATATAATGATCCTGCATCAGTTCTCCGTGGAGAGGACAAGCAGCTTGAGGCAGCTGTAGCAGAGATGATGAAGACAATTCAGAAATAACACAACCATATGGACAAGAAAGTAGTTATCATACCTACGTATAACGAGAAGGAGAATATTGAAAAGATCATCAGAGCAGTATTCTCTCTTGAAGGAGAGTATCATATTCTCGTTATTGAGGACGGATCCCCTGACGGAACAGCAGCTATCGTGAAAGGACTTCAGGCAGAATTCCCAGAAAAGCTCCACATGATTGAACGAAAGGGTAAGCTTGGCCTCGGTACAGCATATATCACCGGATTCAAATGGTCTATCGAAAACGGATACGACTACATATTCGAGATGGACGCTGACTTCTCACACAATCCGAACGACGTACCAAGACTGTATCAGGCTTGTAAGGACGGTGCTGATCTTGCAATCGGCTCACGCTACTGCAACGGCATCAGCGTGATCAACTGGCCAATCGGCAGAGTGATCATGTCGTACTACGCATCCGTGTATGTACGCACAGTTCTCGGAATGAAGGTCTACGATACAACTGCAGGCTTCAAGTGCTATACACGCAGAGTTCTTGAAACACTCGACCTTGACAGGGTAAAGATGAAGGGTTATGGTTTCCAGATTGAGATGAAGTACTCGACATACAGGTTGGGATTCAAGATTCAGGAAGTACCTATCATTTTTGTTGACAGAACAGAAGGCACATCAAAGATGAGCAGCGGTATCTTCGGAGAGGCGTTCTGGGGAGTCATGGGACTCAAGATGAGGAAAATTAAGGCAAGAAAGTAATGAAGACATATCTTCTGCATAAGGCAACTGTCGTCACAGCACAGAAAGAGGCTGTCGGCAGTGTTATAATATCTGGGGGAAGGATTGCTGATATCATCTTTGCTGAAGATGACGGCTTCGATTATAAGATCGAGCTTGCAACATCTCGCTTTGATGATATCGAAACAATAAACCTTGAGGGAAAGCATCTGATGGCAGGCGGAATCGATGCACATGTACATTTCCGCGAACCAGGTCTGACCCACAAGGCAGATATGGAGACTGAATCACGTGCAGCAGTAGCAGGAGGAGTAACCACAGCATTCGACATGCCTAACACAAATCCTGCGACAGTTTCTGAGGAAGCGTTCAAGGAAAAGATGGCTCTGGCAGCAGAAAAATCCTGCATGAATCTCGGTTTCCACTTCGGAGCGACCAACAGCAATATCGAAGAAATCGAGGACATACTTGATGGAAAGGAATCACTCTCACCTGCAGACGTTAAAGGAATCAAGGTATTCATGGGCTCGTCTACGGGTAACATGCTTGTGGATGAGAACAATACCTTGGACAGACTTTTCTCTATTAAGGGCAAGCCTGTACTTGTGCACTGCGAAGATGAAGCTACCATCAAGGCAAATCTTGATGCTGCTGTTGAAAAATATGGAGATGACATACCTTTCAGCGAACACGAAAACATCCGAAGCAGACGAGCTTGTATAAAATCAAGCATAAAGGCACTTGAAAAGGCCATAATGCATGGTACAAATCTCGTCCTCTGTCATATTTCCACCAAGGAAGAGATCGAGATGGTAAGAGCAGCAAAGGCGAACAATCCGGACATCATGGCGGAAACTTCATGCAACTACCTATGGTTCAGCAACGAAGACTACCAAAAGATGGGAAGCAGACTCAAATGCAACCCATCTGTCAAGGGCCAGACAGATAGAGAAGCACTGCGTACAGCACTTGCAAACGGACTGATCGACACTATCGGCTCAGACCATGCACCACACCTGCAGTCTGAAAAGGAAGGACCATACACAAAGGCCCCATCAGGCCTCCCTACAATTCAGCAGAGTCTTCCGGTACTTATTACAATTGCAAGAAAGGAGGATATACCTCTTACAAGGATTGCAGGAGTATTTTCGGAAAACGCTGCAGATCTGTATGGACTCAGAACAGGTAAGATCAAGCCTGGCTATGCTGCAGATATCGTGATCTTCGATAAGGATAAAGAGTTCACTGTCAGAAATGAAGATCAGTTCAGCAAATGTGGATGGACCCCATATGACGGAGAGACACTTTGCGGAGTCATAGAAGCCGTATTCGTCGCAGGTAAGATAATTTATAAAGACGGAGGATTCAATGTCGCCTAAGGTACAGCCAAACAAGACGCTGATCTACATCGCATCGATGTTCGCAATTATCTTATGGGGAATGTCCTATATATGGACCGACCAGCTGATTGACCAGGGAATTCCTATCTTCTACTTCGTATTTGTCAGAATATTCATGGCAGGTACTGTGCTCTTCCTGTTCAACACAGCCTATGCAAGGATCAAGAGGATTCAGAGGGAGGACCTGGGCAAGTTCCTTCTTCTGGCGTTCTTCGAGCCGTTCATATATTTCATATGCGAAACGGTCGGTCTTAAAATGACTGAGTCCCCTACCATCAGTGCGATGGTGATTGCCACCATCCCGTTATTCTCGATCGGAGCCGGAATAATCTTCTTCAAAGAGAACATCAACGCAGTAAATGTAGCCGGTATCCTGCTTTCGCTGGTAGGAATCGTCATGGTAGCAATGGCAAAGGGTGATCTGGGAGAACATTTCATATGGGGAATTGCTCTGCTGCTTATAGCTGTAATCGCAGAGGTAGGACATGCATCGATAACAAAGAGTCTGTCCGGCAACTATCCAAGCCAGACCATCGTGATGTATCAGTTCCTGATAGGATCAATATATCTCTTCCCTCTGTTCTTATGGAAGGGTCTGGACGGATTCAATGTGGAAGTATATTTTGACGGAGATGTGTGGTATCCGATCATCTGCCTTGCAATACTATGCTCAAGTCTGGCATTTTCGCTTTGGGTAAGTACGATAAAGAATCTTGGAGTTGCAAAATCCAGCATATTCTCAGCTCTGATTCCTGTAGCCGCAGCCCTCATCGCATGGGCTATCGGACATGAACTCATGAATCAGCGCCAATGGATCGGAATCGGAATCTCCACCCTCGGAGTAATCATGTCACAATACACCAAGAAACTGAAATAAACAGATGTAACTGTATACTATTACTGCACACATCGGTCATTATAGGACACTGATGTGTGCAGTAATAATATTATAGAGATGTCTCCGATGGGTCCTAGGTGCACATATAGGTCACAGTTTTTGACCGTTTTGTGCGGGCCAGGGACTATTTTATCAGTCTGAGGCCGATGCGGGCACGGTCAAGATCTACGGATACAACTGACACCTTTACCTGCTGATGAAGTTTCAGCACCTTTGAAGGATCAGTCATACCCTTGACTCCCATCTGGGAAGCATGAATGAGTCCGTTCTGCTTTATTCCTATATCCACAAATGCACCGAATGCGGTAATATTCGTAACTATTCCGGGGAGTTCCATTCCGACGATGAGATCCTCTATAGTCTTTATGTCATGCGCAAACTCGAAAGTCTGAGCAGATTCACGAGGGTCACGTCCCGGCTTTTTCAACTCCTGGATAATGTCATTGATCGTAGGAAGACCAAAATCACCCTCTACATATCTTGAAGCATCGATCCTTGAACACAGATCAGCATTACCTACCAGTTCTTTGGCTGACACTTTAAGATCCTTTGCCATACGATCTACAATATGATATGCTTCGGGATGGACAGCAGAATTATCTAGAGGATTGTCAGCATCAGAAATACGAAGGAAACCAGCACACTGTTCAAATGCCTTTCCTCCTAGACGCTTTACTTTAAGAAGCTCCTTTCTGGATCTGTATGCTCCATTAACTGCTCGATACTCCACTATATTCTCGGCAAGTGCAGGACCGATTCCTGACACATAGCTCAAAAGATAGCTGCTGGCAGTATTCAGATTCACTCCAACGCTGTTTACACAGCTTTCTACGGTATTGTCAAGAGTCTCCTTCAGAAGTCCCTGATCGACATCGTGCTGATACTGTCCCACTCCGAGAGACTTAGGATCGATCTTGACAAGTTCAGCAAGAGGATCCATAAGTCTTCTTCCGATAGACACGGCACCACGGACTGTCACATCATATTCCGGAAACTCCGCTCTGGCCACTTCTGAAGCTGAATAGATGGAGGCACCATCCTCACTTACCGTAAACACACGGACTTCCTTCGGAAGAGGTACTCTCTTTACAAAATCCTCCGTCTCTCTGCTTGCTGTTCCGTTTCCGATAGCGATGACCTCGATACCATACTTCTGAACCATGGCAGAAACAGTCTGAATGGCCTTTATCTTTTCATTTGCCGGTGGATGAGGGAAGATGGCTTCGTTGTGAAGAAGGTTTCCCTGTTCATCCAGACACACCACCTTGCATCCTGTCCTGAAGCCTGGGTCGATTGCTAGGACACGCTTCTGTCCGACAGGTGGAGCAAGGAGGAGCTGACGAAGATTGTCTCCGAATATCCTTATAGACTCTATATCTGCCTTTTCTTTTGCCTCCTTTATAACTTCATTTGAGATTGAAGGTTCAAGAAGTCTCTTGAACGAATCATCAAAGGCCATGTGCATCTGCTCAGCCAACGGTTGGGAAGGATACTTCCTTTCCTGACAGAAGTCGTAATAAATCTTCTTGCCGCACTTTTCCGCATCAGCATCTATCTTGACAGAAAGGAATCCTTCCTCCTCTGCCCTAAGAATGGCAAGGAGTCTGTGAGGCGCGATTCTTTCAAGGGATTCCGAATAGTCGAAATATGATTTATATTTCATTGCGTCAGGACCTGTCGCCTTCTTTGTTGCCTTAGTGACAAGTCTTCTTGTCTTGAATATCTGACGGACAGTCTCTCTGACAGATGCTGTTTCGCTCAATCGTTCTGCAATGATATCTCGGGCTCCGGCAAGAGCATCGTCTACAGATGCAACCTTAGGTCCTACATATTTTCTAGCTTCGGAGACAGGGTCTACAAGTGCGACATTATACATCTTGTCTGCAAGCGGTTCAAGTCCTGCTTCCTTAGCAGCTGTCGCACGTGTTCTTCTTTTAGGCTTATATGGAAGATAGAGATCTTCCAGTTCTCTGGACTCAACGCAGTTTTCAATCTGAGACCTGAGGGCAGCTGTCAAGGCACCGGCCTGTTCTATGTTTTCAAGGACAGTCGCCTTACGCTTCTCCATTTCAGCAAAAGAATCTGTCCAATGTCTGATTTCAGCTATCGCCACCTCATCAAGACCACCGGTCCTTTCCTTTCTATATCTGCTGATGAACGGAATAGTTGCTCCCTCTTCAAAAAGTTTGGCACAGTTCTCTACCTGCCACACCTTTACACCCACTCTCTCTGCAATACTCCTTATATATATTTCCTTCATTTCTATTTGCGTTATTAGTGATCAGTTTTATTCATAAGTATTCAATAAAATTAATCATGTGAAACCTGTTTCAGCTGATCACGGTAAGCCGAGAAGATCTTCGACTTCGAAACAAATCCGATGTACGCCCTGTCATGATTCACAACCGGAAGATTCCATGCCTGCGTCTTTTCGAACTTATTCATCACACTATCCATCTTCTCATCAATGTATACATACGCAGGAGCTGAAACCATATAATTGAATACATGATGCTTCTCATAAAGATCCGAACGGAACATATCCCTTCTGATATCCTCAAGAGAAACATATCCATGGAAATGATTCCTGTCATCAACAACCGGGAAAATATTTCTCTTGGAAGTTGCTACCACTTCCACGAGTTCTCCTAGCGATGCATCGATCTTCACAGGAATAAAGTCACCCTCAATGAGATCGTTAGTCTTCAGCAGGGTCAACACAGCCTGGTCACTGTCATGAGTCAGAAGTTCTCCCCTCTTTGCAATACGTTTTGTATAAATTGAATATGGCTCGACTGCCCTTGTGGCAGCATATGAAACAGTCGAAGTCAGAATAAGCGGAATAAGAAGTTCATAACCTCCTGTCATATCCGCAATAAGGAAGATAGCAGTCATCGGTGCCTGCATCACGCCAGCCATGAGTCCGGCCATTCCCACAAGCACGAAATTCTGTTCAGGCACAAATCCCGCACCTCCTATCAGATTTATTGACCTTGAAACGACGAATCCTGCAATAGCACCGATGAACAAGGTAGGACCGAACGTACCTCCGACTCCGCCACCGGCATTAGTAAAGGACATCGAGAACACCTTAAGGATAAGGATCATCAGGAAGAATATCGGGATTGACCATTGGCTGTTCATGAAGAAAGCCAGGACAGTCTCGCCGTCAAAATCAATCATTCCACCGTTCAGGAGCTCATGCAGATATCCGTAACCCTCACCGTAAAGTGGGGGAAAAAGGAAAATAAGCAGACCGAGACATGAAGCAGAAAATGCCCAACGCAGGTATGGCCGCTTAATCGATCTGATCTTATCCTCAAGCCACAGAGTAGTTCTGGTAAAATATACCGAACATGCGGCACAGAAAAGGGCCAGTATCAGATAGAACGGAATGTTATGCATCGTGAATTCTGATATCGTACACTCGAATGCAGGCTGATCGCCGAAGAAGATGTATGATATCACCGTCGCTGAAATCGTCGAAAGCAGCAGTGGAAGTATTGAACTCATCGAAATGTTGAAGAGAAGAATCTCCAAGGTAAAGAGTACTCCTGCTAATGGAGCCTTGAAGATACCGGCAACTGCACCTGCCGCACCACAACCAAGAAGGATGGTCATATTCTTGTATGACAGTCCCATATATCTGGCCACATTCGATCCGATTGCTGCTCCTGTATATACGATAGGAGCCTCGGCACCGACAGATCCTCCGAATCCGATTGTAACGGAAGATGCCAGCATTGATGACCACATGTTGTGAGGTCGTATCTTAGACTCATTCTTTGAAACCGCCTGAAGAACCTTTGTAACACCATGGCCAATATTGTCCTTTACGACATATTTGACAAAAAGCATGGCCAGGAGCATACCGGCTCCAGGATATATCAGGTAAAGAGCGCTGTATGCGACTCCGTCAAACCAGGATGTTATCGAATGATGGATAAGTTCGATTGCACTTTTAAGAGTCACTGCAGCAAGTCCGCAGGCCACACCTACTACAAGAGAAAGTATTATCATCACATCACGCTCAGGCATGCCGTTGACAAAGCGCCTGAACGTAGAAGAAATATTTCTGATAGTGAATTTCTTTCCCATAGGTCCCAATATCTTACAAATATAGTGAAAGTTGTATGTAAGACAAAAAAAGCCGGCCCTAAAATAGGCCGGCTGATGTATGTTTGTGACGAACTATGCGTCAGCTCCGTCTTCGTCTGTAGAGTACTGCGAGATGTTGTCATCAGGAAGGCTTTCACCATCGTTTCCATCTGCATCTTCATTGTCCTCACCGTCAAGCCAACGCTCGATATCCTCGAGATCATCAGTCTTGACCTTGATCTTCACAAGATAGATCGCCTCTGGAATCTCAACCATTACAGCGTAAAATGAAGTTCCATCAGGCTTATCATACTTGACAAGGTCTGGAAAATAGTCACTATATCCCTTAGGATACTTCTCTGCAAATGCTGCTGCCAACTCCTCAGACATATTCTCAAAGCTGACAACTCCTCTCTTCTTTGTTGTAGTAGACATATTTTATACTCTAAAAAATTACTCGATAAAGAACATTCGCCTAGCACTGGACTCAATGCGAAATCGTGTGCAAGTGTAGGACATTTTTTTTAATTGAGCAAGTTTTTCTTTGCATATTCAAGAGTGAGACGGAAAGTCTTCTTTCCTGAAGATGGTGCATCGTACATAGCCTCAGTCATAATACGCTCACAGATAGAACGTAAGCCACGGGCTCCGAGCTTATTCTCAATCGATGTGTCAACTATCAGGTCAAGAACCGCCGGATCTATTGTAAGCTTTACTCCATCCAGTTCAAAGAGTTTTGTATACTGACGGAGCAAGGCATTCTTAGGTTCTGTAAGAATTCTCTTGAGGGCATCTCTGTCAAGATGGTCAAGACATGTGATTACAGGGAGACGTCCGATGATTTCAGGAATAAGGCCGTAAGACCTGAGATCCTGCGCCTCAACATACTGGAGAAGGTTCTCCTTGTCGATCTGCTGCTTGTTGGCTGCACCGAATCCGATGACCTGAGTGTTGAGTCGCTGAGCGATTCTACGTTCGATTCCCTCAAAAGCACCACCGCAGATGAAAAGGATGTTCTGCGTATTGACATGGAGGAATTCCTGCTCAGGATGCTTTCTTCCTCCCTGCGGAGGTACGTTCACGACACTGCCTTCAAGAAGTTTGAGCATAGCCTGCTGCACACCCTCTCCAGAGACATCTCTCGTTATGGAAGGATTATCGCTCTTACGTGCGATCTTGTCGATTTCGTCAATGAATACAATACCTCTTTCTGCCTTTGCGACATCGTAATCAGCCTCCTGAAGAAGGCGCGAAAGTATGCTTTCAACATCCTCTCCCACATAACCGGCCTCAGTAAGGACCGTAGCGTCAACGATGGTGAACGGAACATTAAGAAGCTTTGCGATAGTCTTGGCCATGAGAGTCTTTCCTGTACCTGTAGGACCGACGATAAGCACATTTGACTTCTCGAGTTCCAGTTCATTATCCTGTGAAAGATTATTGTTGAGTCGCTTGTAGTGGTTATAGACAGCGACTGAAAGAAGCTTCTTAGCCCTGTCCTGACCGATCACATACTGATTGAGGTACTCATGGATATCCTTAGGCTTATACTCGTTCTCCACCTTCTGCGGAACTGCGGGCACCTTGGATTTGTCAAAATCACGGATATAGTCCTGCGCCAATCTGATACAATCTGCACAGATGCACGCATCAAGTCCCTGAAGAAGCAGAGAAACCTCTTTCTCACTCCTTCCACAGAACATGCAATATCCGGACTGTTTCCTTTCTTTTGCCATATGCTACTTGCTTCTTTTCTTAAGGATCTCGTCAATCATACCATACTCAAGAGCTTCCTGAGATGTCATCCAGAAATCACGGTCTCCATCTGCATAGATCTTCTCGAGAGTCTGACCGGAATGCTCAGAAATGATTTCATAGAGTTCCTTTTTAGTCTTCTCGATTTCCTGTGCCGCAATGAGGATATCTGACGCCTGACCTCTTGCTCCACCAAGCGGCTGATGAATCATCACCTTTGAATGAGGGAGAGCAGATCTCTTACCCTTAGCACCGGCACAAAGAAGAACAGAACCCATAGATGCCGCCATTCCTGTACAGATTGTAGCAACATCCGGCTCGATAAGCTGCATTGTATCATAGATGCCAAGACCCGACGACACTACACCGCCAGGAGTATTCAAGTAGAGTGAAATATCGCTCGAACTGTCATTTGAAGCAAGGAAAAGGAGCTGTGCCTGGATAATATTGGCAACATCGTCATCAATAGGAACTCCAAGAAAGATGATTCTGTCCATCATAAGACGACTGAACACATCCATCGACGCGACATTAAGCTTTCTCTCCTCAATGATGGTAGGATTGATGTATCCGTTCATTACGGATTCATATCTGTGCATGGTCATAGAGCTCACACGGTGCTCAAGACGTGCATATTTTTCAAACTCCTTATTCATATTGATATAAATGAAAAGGTCGGCTTTGCGAGCCGACCTTATTGTGTATGATTATTTCAACTCGCGGAATTTTTCAACCGAGATCTTCTTCTTCTTGAGAGTCACAACCTCACGAACAGCGTCGAAAGTCTTGTCATCCTCAACCTTGTCAAGGATTCTTCTACCCTGCTCCTCCTGTGAAAGGATGTTCTTAGCGAATGCCTCGAGCTGCTCCTCAGGAACATTGTTCATGCCGTACATAGCGAACTGGTATGCAGCAAAACCCTTTGCGCTTGCAAGAAGGTCAGCCTCCTCTACCTTCACATTGTACTTGTTCATGAGGTAGCCACGTACCATCTGCCACTTGTAGTCAGCGATGAAGAACTCCCAATCCTTCTCGATGTCCTCCATAGAGAACTTACCCTCGTTGATCACATATACCCATCTCTTGAGGAAGTTCTCGGCAACCTTTACGTCAGCCTTTGCAAGAAGGTAATCCTTTGCATCCTTGCCGAAACGGAAGTCAGCCTCCTGAGCGTACTCAGCGCGGATCTTCTCCTCGATCTTAGCATCGAACTCAGCCTCAGTCTTAACACCGAAGATCTTCTCGAAAGTCTCCTCTGTGAGTGGAGCGTTTACGAAAGTCTTAACGTTCTTTACAGTCATCTTGAACATAGGATCGAGGTTTGCAAGCTCGTCCTTGTTAACCTTAAGCATAGATGAACGGTCTGTCTCGTTCTCGAATGCCTCGTTAACGTTTACGTCGAGTACATCACCAGCCTTAACACCTACGAAAGACGCTCTTGCAGCCTCAGCTACGTTGCGTACAGCTACATAAGTACCCTCTACCTTCATGTCACCCTGCTCGAAGTCAACGATGATAAAGTCCTCTTCCTTTGCAGCCTCACCCTCTTCGAGTGAACCATACTGCTTGAGGAGGTTGTTCTTCATCTCCTCCTTAGCCTCAGCTGTTACAGTGATTGTGTAATATGTAACCTCATCATCCTTAGAAAGCTCGAAAGAGATCTCTGGGTTGAGAGCGATGTCAAACTTGAAAGTGAACTCGCCGTCTGCAGCCCAATCGTTGTGAGGAGTATCCTCGCTAGGAAGTGGCTCACCGAGAACACGAAGATTGTTCTCATTGATGAAGTTATTGAGTGATTCTGCAATTACATCATTCACAGCATCAACACGCGCCTGCTGTCCGTAGATCTTCTCAACGAGACCCATAGGAACCATACCCTTTCTGAAGCCCTTGATTTCAGCCTTCTTTCTGTAGTCGTTAACTCTCTTCTTTCTGTTGTCAGCATAATCCTCGCCTGTTACAACGAGTGTCAGTTCGAGATTGAGATCGTCGATTCTGTTCTGTTCAATTTTCATATCAATTATCTTTTAATCATTTTCATATAAGGTTTCCGACCTCGCGGAAATAGCGCGCAAAAATAAGCAAAATAAGCGAAAATTCAAAATCGCATTTTAAGCCCTACCGCGTCTTTTCGGATACGCCACTCTGGAATGATACATCTGCTGGAGATAAGTCTTCATCGTATCCTTTACAGTAGCGATTTCTCTTAGGGTCACATCAGCGTCAACCAATTGACCATCAGCAATCTTACCATCAACGATCCTGTCAACCAAAGCAGATATGTTCTGCATTGAATAATCCTTCAGAGATCTTGAAGCGGCTTCTACCGCATCGCAGAACATCAGGATCACATGCTCCTTTGTCGTCGGCTTGACTCCGTCGTAATAGAAGGCATCCACATCTTCCGGATTACCGCCATTGTTGAGATAGGTATTCAGGAAGTATGCAGTAGAAGTTGTTCCATGGTGAGTCCTGATGAAGTCGCAGATGATTTCAGGGATTCCGTGCTTCTGAGCAAGCGCCACACCGTCAGATACATGTCTGATGATCTCCTGTGCGCTCTCCTTCGGAGTAAGTTCCGCATGGAATCTGACACCAGGAGTCTCATTTTCAGTGAAGCACTGAGGATTTGCTATCTTTCCGACATCATGATAAAGTGCTGCAGTACGGATGAGCGGTACGTTTGCGTTGATTGAACGCGCTACAGCGTCTGCGAGATTCATGACCTGAAGCGAATGCTGGAATGTTCCTGGAGCCTTATCTGCAAGCATTCGCAGGAGAGGATGACTGGTATCGCTCAGATCGACAAGCTTGGATGTAGAAACCAGTCTGAAGATCTTCTCAAAAAGATATATCAGAGGATATCCTGCCACCGAAAGCACGGCACCGAGGGCGATGTCAAGAATAGTATGATAATCTGCCGAAGTCAGTCCTTCCGCGAAGCGGAAAGCCATCCACACGGCTACCATCACGACAAAAAGAATCAGAGCCGTCACGAACTGCAGCCATCCCTTGTTGAAATATTGGAACACAAGAATACCCACAGTTCCTGCTACAAGATAAATGACGAAGAGTTCCATACCTGCAGGTGCCATTATCAACATCGGCAGGAGTGAGATGAAATATACCGAAAACACCATTCTTCTTGAAAAGAATGCCAGCTGATAAAAGACAATCAGCAGGAAAGGCATCATATAGAAGAGACCCGGATCTGTCTTCGCGACCATAGAAGTACCTACCGCTGACAGCAGGAAGACCATCAGAATGTACAGGTACTTGTTATACTCCTCAAAAATTCCACTATTGCAGTAATAAAGTGCCAGAAAGAGAAGCAGCACCAGAAAGAATGATATCAACGCATTACCGGTCCAAAGAATGTTGCGGGAACCCTCGTATCCGACGTTAGCATCATACTCCGCCTTGTAGGAATCAAGAAGCTGTTCAACTTCAGCTGTAACCATCTCACCCTCTGAGACTACAACCAATCCAGAACGGACAACTCCCTGAGTACGTGAAATATGATCATAACTCTCCTCGTGCACAAGATCCGTCGTCTGCTGGTCGAAGACAAGGTTAGGTTCTATGATCCTGTCCAGACCGACAGCAGCATATAAAGAATCAAAGTCGTGTTCCTGATACGAATTGGAGAGTCTCTCTTTCAGTATTCCGTAAGCTTGATCCAAGGTATAGACCTCACTCAGAGGAACCTTTGCCGCACGTCTGTCTTTCTGGACATATACTACTGCATCTGGATCCTGTACGGCAGAAGCGGAAATCACACCTACTGCATAAATATCAGAAATTGCTTCAGAAACAACATTCTCGAAACTGTCGAATGCACCCATATCCAATGCAGACAGGCGCTCAGCACCTTTAGAAGCGACTTTTGCATCATATCTGTAATAAGGAATGACGCGGGAGCCTGCATTTTCAAGTTCTCTCTGATACTGTTCGTCAGTCTTGAGAATAGGGAAATCAAACTGAGCTATCAGCGTCTCGTATTTCCAAGGAGTACCCTTCTTGTAATCATATCCGAATCTTGAACTTCTCGGCATGAGCGCGACGAGAATCAGGAAAATTATGATCAGCGGCAGATAAACCTTAAACTTCTTCGGGAAATTGATCTTCTCCATAATAAAAGTGATATTGCCGCCCGAAGGCGGCAAAAACTATGCATCAATATTTGCGTAATGAGCATTCTGCTCGATGAACTCGCGGCGTGGCGGAACGTCGTCACCCATGAGCATCGAGAAAGTACGTTCAGCTTCGGCAGCGTTCTCGATCGTGATCTGACGAAGGAGGCGCTTCTCAGGATCCATTGTAGTGCTCTGCAACTGCTCTGCACTCATCTCTCCGAGACCTTTATAACGCTGTACGAATACACCCTTTTCAGATCCCTTGCCAAGCTGAAGAGTAGCCTCCTTACGCTGCTGCTCTGTCCAGCAGTAGATCTCTTCCTTACCTTTCTTCACAAGATAGAGAGGCGGAGTCGCGAGATATACGTATCCGTTCTTGATAAGGTCGATCATATAGCGGAAGAAGAATGTTAGGATAAGTGTCGCAATGTGGCTTCCGTCCACATCGGCATCGGTCATGATGATAACCTTGTGATAGCGCAACTTGCTGAGATTAAGAGCCTTGCTATCCTCTTCGGTACCTACGGTCACTCCAAGAGCTGTGTAGATGTTACGGATCTCTTCGCTTTCGAACACTCTGTGCTCCATTGCCTTCTCCACATTGAGGATCTTACCTCTGAGCGGAAGGATGGCCTGAGTGATACGGTCACGTCCCTGCTTTGCTGTACCGCCCGCAGAATCTCCCTCGACGAGGAAGAGCTCGCATTCCTCAGGCTTTCTTGACGAACAGTCGGCAAGCTTACCAGGCATACCGGCACCTGACATGACGGTCTTTCTCTGAACCATCTCACGTGCCTTACGGGCTGCATGACGCGCTGTAGCAGCAAGGATAACCTTCTCTACAATCATTCTTGCCTCCTTAGGATTCTCCTCGAGATACTGCTCAAGAGCTGCGGCAGTAGCCTGTGATACAGCAGAGACAACCTCACCGTTACCAAGCTTTGTCTTGGTCTGTCCCTCGAACTGAGGCTCGGCAACCTTCACCGAAACCACAGCAGTAAGACCTTCACGGAAGTCATCGGCTGCAAGATCGAACTTAAGCTTTGCAAGCATACCCTGCTTGTCAGCATAGTTCTTCAAGGTTCTGGTAAGACCCATCTTGAAACCCTGAAGGTGTGTACCGCCTTCTATTGTATTGATGTTGTTGACATAAGAGTAGATCTTCTCAGTATAGCTCGTATTGTACTGGAGAGCGATCTCGATAGGAATGATCTTGTCTGTCTCGAGATAGATAGGAGACTCGATCAGTTTCTCTGCACCACCGTCAAGATAATCCACAAACTCACGGAGACCCTCCTTCGAGTAGAATACGTCGCTTCTGTAATGAGATGTCTCGAGTTCATTACCGTTCTCATCCACATCCGGAATGAGAGTCCTCTTATCGGTGAGAGAAAGGTGGATACCCTTGTTGAGATAAGCAAGCTCACGAAGACGTGCGGCAAGTGTATCGTATTTATAGATCTGAGTCACCTGAAAGATTTCAGGATCCGGATGGAAGGTAACGATAGTACCAGTATCCTCTGCCTCACCTACAACCTCAACCGGCTTGTATGGCTTACCCTGAGAATACTCCTGGACAAATACCTTTCCCTCGCGATGAATCTCAGCCTTAAGGTAGTCAGAAAGCGCATTCACGCAGGATACACCGACACCATGGAGACCACCGGAAACCTTATAACTGTCCTTGCTGAACTTACCACCGGCATGGAGGACCGTAAGAACGACCTCGAGAGCCGAGCGGTTCTCCTTCTCATGCATACCTGTAGGAATACCTCGACCGTTATCCCTTACAGTGATGGAGTTGTTTTCGTTGATTGAAACTTCGATATGAGAACAATATCCGGCGAGAGCCTCGTCGATACTGTTGTCAACCACCTCATATACAAGATGATGAAGACCTCTCTCGCCCACATCACCAATATACATCGAAGGCCTCTTTCTCACGGCCTCCAAACCTTCAAGAACCTGAATACTGTTCGCGGAGTACTGCTCCGCAGAAGCATTATTGATTACCTCTTCGCTCATTATATCAAAATTACTTTATTATCTCGTTTTATTGTCGCATAACAAACGGACAAATATAGTAATTTTTTATCGGAAAACCTATAGATTCAGGCATATTCCGAGAGTGAAATAAGGGTCATCAACAATGTATGCAGGATTGCGCTGGATGTTCATGCCCAGAAGGTTACCTCCCTTTGCCCAGAACGACAGATTACGTACTGTCACATACTCAAGAATGACTCCGAGATCAGCATATCCAGGTATGGCAAGGAGCGGATCACCAGTTACCCTGCTGGTCGAGAAATCACATGTAACACCTCCGAAGATACGCTTCTTGTAATTATACACGAACGAGACTTCACCTGTCAATGCAGCCGGTCTGAAAGCGTTCCAGTTCTTGTCCAGTACATCACCGAAAGCAGCAGTATAAGTGACATTTCCATATGATGCGAAACTGTCGCTGTTCCATCCCCAGTTGAATGAGGCAGACGCCTTCTTATATGGAAGGTATTCTACCCCAGGAGCAACAGAGCAAAAACTTGAGGATGTCGTAACAAAATATACGGCAGCATCAAGCATTCCGGAAGCATAATCGGTATATTCACCAAAGAGGCTGTAACTGAAGTTCGAGCCTATACGACCTTCTAAGCCGGCAGCCAGAGACACCCTCTCAACCTCAATACCCATCTTATATCCGTAAATATTATTTTTTCCAGCCTGATATACCACCACACCCGGGAAAGACAGTTCGGCGTGATGATTTCCTTCAAGAATCGAAGAATATGACTTCACCTTAGGGCCACCTGCAGCACTTGCGAATACAGACATGAACTTAGGGAAGACATTGACACGTACATTCACATCCGGATATACGTACTGATTGGCAGCAGGAACATCAAAGCCTGCAACAGTAGTATCAACTATATAGTTTGAAATCCTGACACCCAGATCCGCATGCAGGATGCCTTTCTGATAGACATAACCTGCTGTAATGTTAATATCAGCAGCAGTATTCTCAACATAGCCAGTGTAACCGGCAAAAGCAAGTCCCGCACCTGCTCTGAAGGCACTGCCGCCTTTAATATGCTTCCTCATTTGGAAATCGACATCAAGATTATGCTCTCCTATCTGCCTGCTTTCATCAGAATTGTTTGTTGAATTATCTGACGCATATCTGTAATCTGCAGACAAATCATACAGGAAATCATAAATATTCGCCACTTTAGACGACACATCAAACGAAGCATCGACTGCATTATAACCTCGCGTCCAGTTCAGATCCTTCTGATGAAGGCCATAGTATCCCATATCAAGCCCGATCTTTCCCTTCGCCCAGTCATAGGACATCGCAACTCCAGCATCTGTCTTCAGATCATATCCTTTCCATGAAGTCCAGCCAGGCTCCAGATAGGCAGGAGCAGACGGATCATATATGCCCGATCCTATTTTAACAAAATCAAGATCAAGATAATCTCCGACATAAGACCTGTGATCTGCGTACACATCCAATCTGAACGCATCACTCTTGAATTTTGGAGACCACACCAGGTCAAGCTCCGGACGAAGCTGATAACCTGCTCCAGCCCTGAGATAAAGACGACCGGCCTCATCAGTTACCGAAGAAGGCTTCATCGACAACAGATACGGATTGAACTCATATGATCCCTTATATGGGCTGTCAAATACAGAATAGTCAAAATCAAGGTCAAAACGCATGACCGAATCAGGTACAGCCATCTCAAGAGCAGGCTTATGCACCTCCATCAGCTTACCCTCATAAGCCCTGTCTACAACCACGGTAGGATCCAGATTCTGAGCATGGGCCATCCCACAGAACACAAGGCCGGCAACGACTGCCAAACAACGATATATAGTCTTCATATTCATCAAATTAGTTTACTGCACAGTTACAGCCTCCATCTTTTCGAGACGCATCTTGACATTGTCAAGTACATCATCATCCGAACCCGAAGGTTCATAACCGTCCCTCACACTTTCGAACGTAGCCTTTGCCTGCTCCATATCATCGCGTTCAGCGAACGAATCACCAAGAACGATGAAGCTCTTCGCAAGCCAATAGACCTGATCCGACTCGGCATCGGCAAATGCATACACCTTGGTCTCAACTTCCTCGAACTCACCCCTGTCGTAGCAGTCAAGGATAAGAAGATATGCAGATTCCGCTCCGTATGGATTAGTGACATCCTCTGCAAGACGAGCCATCACCTCGAAAGCCTCATCTCTGCGGCTTGTAGCAAGATAGGACTTGGCCTTCACATACTCGGACTCAATCTTGAGAGCATCATCCGAACGCGTGTCAGAAAGAAGTTTGTCCGCACAATCGAGAGCCTTCGCCCAATCATGTCCGCGGTATGCCGACCTCATCATACCTGTCATCGCCACGAACTTGTTATTCTCAAGAAGAGCAGACGAAAGAAGAGATGAATAGCCGCCGTAGGCATCCTCCCATTTCTCAAGATTGTATGAGATATTCGAGAAATTCAGCATTGACAGTTCCACAAACGAGCCCTCGCCGCCTTCAATGACCTTCCTGTAAAGATCGCAGGCCTGCTCATAGCGGCCAAGCTTCTTATATGACTCAGCCATATAGAAATCTGCCTTGTAAGAATATCTGCCGCCAGGATATTTATCATGGTATGACTGAAGTGAAACAAGTGCACGCTCGAAGTTATCTGAGAGGAAAATCTGCTCGGCCGCATTGAAGATAAGGTCTTCCTTTTCATCAGCAGTCTTTGTTGCGCCCTTTCCGATAGTCTCGATATATGCAAGATACTCCTCTGGCTCATTTTTGGTCTGATAGATGGATTCGATAGCGACGAGAGCATCCTCAGCATATCCGGAATGCGGCATCTGCTCAACCACCGTCTTGTAATAGCCAAGAGCGTCATTGAACTGTGATTGATTTCTGGCAATGGAACCCATCTCGATATATGCCTGAGCGACAAACGAACTGTCTTTCACATTCTCCACCAGCTTGGTAAAGCACTTGAAGGCATTGTCATCGTCCTCACGGACTGCATATGTACGTCCCAGTTCAAACAAAGCCTCCGGATAAAACTTAGATGCCGGAGATGCCTCAAGAACATTTGAAAGAATCTCTATCTTCTTGTTCTGATTCTTGACAAGACCATATGAAAGTGCAGACTGATAATATGGATAAATATCATTGACGTCAAAATAGCCTGCAAGAACCTGATCATATGCAGATGCGGCCGCCTTATAATCTGAGCGGATGAAAAGGCAGTCTGCCCTTCTTTCCATAGCATCCTTTCTGTACTTAACATACTTCTCGCCAAGATATTCAGTAAACCATTTGGCTGCTGCCTGATAATCCTTCTCCTTGAAGTAACAGTATGCAATATTATAAGATATCAGATACGATTCCTCACTTCCAAAAAGAGCAGAAGTATTATACAGATCCGTAAAAACTTCCCTGGCATCCTTATACTGGTCATTTCTGTAATATGACTCTGCAAGCCAGAACCTTGTAAGCTGATTGAATCTGCTTTCTTTTGGAGAATAATAAGCAGCCACCTTCAGACACGGAATAGCCTTTCTATATGATCCGCTTGCAACAAGCTGCGATGCTCTGAGGTAATTCGCCTTCATGTAATTTGCCCTCATGTCATCATCAAGATCATCAATCTTGTCATATGCCTCGATTGCGGCCTCATAGTTCCTCTCATGAAGGGCAGCAACTGCAATATAACTATTGATCCTGTCTCCAATTTCACGGTCGGAATAACGTCTGAGATATTCCTGGAATACTGACGAGTCGTCATTAAGGTCGAATGCAAGCTTTGCCCAATTGAAGTAAGCATCCTCTGCAACAGACACATCATAAGAAAGAGCTGCAGCTTCCCTGAAAGCACCCATTGCGGCTACCTTATTCTTTGTCTGGATGTAGCTGTAACCCATATGGTAGTTTGCAACCTGACCGATAGAATCACGCTTTTCTCCCATCATTGTATAAGCGTCGATTGCACCTTTATAATCCTCGACACCATACAGAACAGAACCCTGGAAGAACCAGTCTTTCCTAGAATTGGCCTGACCACCGCCAAGAGTATTCAGCTCCAGGAACCGTTTCGCATTATCGGCATCTCCCAACACAAGCCATGACTCAGAAATGATTCTTGCAAGCTGAGGTCTGCGCTCTTCAGGAACTGTCTGATACATTTTGTCTCCGTTCTGTGTTACGTACTTATGATCGCCCAACATGAAACGGCTTTCCATGATGTAATAGCATGACATCTGCGAGAAACGGCTGTCTTTTCTTGATTTTTCAAACCAGTCCACAGCAGCAGAGAAATCACGCTGAACATAATTTATATATCCCAACGCATATCTTGACGGCATAGAGTAATCTGAGACAGAGCTCTTCTCAACCTCAATGAAATTTTCCTTTGCCGCGTCAAGGTTCATATTCTCAAGATCACAGTATGCCTTGCAGAACAGGTAATCGACACGCTGACTCTTGCGAAGTCTTTCAACTTCGATCTGACCCAGCACCTCTCCGGCAGCCTTGTAATCCTGCTGATCGAAAATATTCATGGCATGGTGCCACAATATCTGCGGCACATGCACAGAATGCGGATTTCTTTCAAGGAAATGATCCATGGATTCCTCATAGCCCGGCACGTCAGAACGAACCTGGCTCAAAACAGAAAATCCTTCCGGATCAGAAGCCGCATCACCATCCGACATTCTGTCAAATACAGTACGTGCACGACTGAGCATAGAATTTTCATATAATCTGACGGCGTCTCGAAGCTCCTGAGCCTCTGACTTATATCCACAGACGGATGCCAGAAGCAATGCCGCTAATGTCGCTGATAAAATTCTCATCCCGTTAATACGTTTCTCTAAATATTAATTTACAAAATTAACCATTTTCCACTATATTTGTATGTTTGTAACTCATTTTTTGGACATGGAAGACAAGACTCCCATAATTTCATTCAAAAACGCCGACATCATCAACGGCGAAGCTACAGTGATCTATAATCTCGACATGGATGTTTATCCTGGAGATTTCGTTTATGTAGTAGGAAAGGTAGGAACAGGCAAGACCTCCATCATCAGAACAATCATAGCTGAAAACCCTCTTCACAAAGGGCATGGATCAGCATGCGGTTTTGCTCTTAAGGACATAAAGGACAAGGAAATACCTTACCTCAGAAGAAAAATGGGCGTAGTATTCCAGGATTTTCAGCTGCTGATGGACAGAAGCGTTGAAGAAAACCTCCTGTTCGTGCTCAGAGCTACCGGATGGAAAGATGAGGAGGCAATGAAAAAGAGGATCAGATCTGTCCTGGAATCTGTAGGGATGGAACTCAAGACCCATAAGATGCCTCACCAGCTTTCAGGCGGTGAACAACAGCGCATAGCCATCGCAAGATCCCTCCTCAATGAGCCGCAGGTGATCATAGCCGACGAGCCTACCGGTAATCTCGACAACGAGACCGCAGACGGCATCATGAAGCTCCTCACCGGCATCAACAAAGAGAAGGGCACTGCGATAGTCATGGTCACCCATAACAGACAGATCTTCGAAAAATATCCTGGCCGCGTCATGGTCTGCAAGGACGAGACCTGCTATGAGCAGGACCCTGACGAAGCAATCGATCTTGAACTTACAATCTGATCATGAGGAAAAAGGAACTGTACCATAAAGTTACCGAATGGTTCTCTGCCAACATGGAAGTCGCCGAGACGGAGTTGCATTATGACACACCGTTCCACCTCCTTATTGCAGTCATACTTTCTGCGCAATGCACAGATAAAAGGGTAAATATCCATACACCGCAGATCTTCGCACGTTTTCCTGAACCATCCGATCTGGCATCCGCCACATTCGAGGAGGTCTATGAACTGATAAAGTCAATATCTTTCCCGAACAACAAGGCGCGCCATCTGATAGGTATGGCCACAAAGCTTGTCTCGGATTTCGCCGGAGAAGTTCCATCAGAGCCATCCCTCCTTGAGACACTCCCTGGAGTAGGACGAAAGACAGCCAATGTAATCGCATCTGTAATCTATGACAAGCCTGTAATTGCCGTCGATACCCATGTATTCAGAGTATCAAGACGAATCGGGCTTTCAGACGGAGCTACAGTCGAGGCTGTAGAGAGGGACCTGACAGCAGGATTCGCTCCAGAACTCAGACCAAAGGCACACCACTGGCTCATTCTGCACGGCAGATATGTATGTACTGCACGCAAGCCCAAATGTGAAAACTGCGGACTTCAGGACATATGTCGCGAATATCTTGTAAACAACGTCAAGGTATGACACCCACATCCTTCACAAATCCGTTCAGATACGTTCCGCACCCTTCCGTAAGGGAAGCGGCTCGGGATGTCATGGAACGGCTTGACAGGATGATTGCCGACAATGAACTTCCTGCAGAGATCGCCAAGGGCTTTTCAGAAGGAAAGATGCTTGGGGTACTTGTATGCAAGGAGAAATACCTTGCCGCCTTCTCAGGAAACGTCGGAGGAACAAGCATCATAGAAGGCTTTGTACCCCCTATATACGACCTCATGAAACCTGACGGACATTACAAGGAACATGAGGCAAAGATCTCTGCTGTAACATCCCGGATAATGGAGATCAGTCTTTCAGAAGAAGAAAAGAGAAGATCTTCATTGATGCAGGAGATGGAAACGGAAATCCAAGATCTGAAGCTCCGTAAGAAGCAAGCCAGGACCATCAGTGAATGTCAGTTTGCAAACGGAGAGATCAAGAGAGCGAAAGACAGATGGAAGGAGAAGATTGCAGCAGCTGAAGAAGAACTGAACCGTAAGAAGTATGAACTGGACTCATTGAAGAAGCTTCGCGCAGGAATGTCAGATGAGCTTCAGAGATGGATCTTCGATCAATATATCGTCAATAATGCTGCCGGTGAGAAATCGTCAATTCTTGACATCTTCCAGCAGAAAGGCCTGATGCCTCCTGGAGGTACAGGCGACTGCGCGGCCCCCAAGCTTCTGAACCATGCATTCATCAACGGACTGACTCCCGTAGCCATGGGAGAGTTCTGGTATGGACAGTCCCCTGCCACAGCCGTTCGCACCCATGGTCACTTCTACCCTTCCTGCACCTCCCGCTGTTATCCGCTGCTTTCATATATGCTTGAAGGCCTCGGCATCGACGTGGGTATAGGATGGAAAGCCGGAGGCTTAACAAGAGAGGGATACAAAGACATGACGACCACAAGGTTATATGAAGACAAGGAGATAATTATTGTCAGCAAGGAGTCAGGAGTACCATCAGTCCCCGGCCTGGACGGCAAGGAGTCACTGCAGGAAACCCTCGAAAAGAAACTCGGAATCAGCCTGTACCCCGTCCACAGACTTGACATGGACACATCCGGAATCATCATCTACGCAAAGACAAAAGAATCGGAATCCGCCCTTAAGAAACAGTTCGAGGAAAACACAGTCAGGAAGACCTATATGGCAAGACTGAGTCCTGCCGACAATAACGGCCACTCTCCGGAAGCACCAGGCCTGAACGCCGGAGACAAAGGGTCGGTAGATCTGCCGCTCAGTCCGGACTACGACGAAAGACCTCGTCAGAAAGCCGACCGATCGCAAGGAAAGACTGCACAGACAGAATATGAAGTCACATCAGTAAACGAAGACGGCACAACAGACATCCTCTTCTACCCTCACACAGGACGCACCCACCAGCTTCGCGTCCACTCATCCCATACCCTGGGTCTCGGCAGACCGATCGTCGGAGATCTTCTGTACGGGGGCTGCGGCAATGTGTGGACAGAAGGATCATCATGCGCTCGCCTGCATCTGCACGCATTCAGCATCACCTTCAGACACCCTAAGACAGGGGAATCATTGACTTTCACAACCAGTCAGAACTGCTATTGACAAAAAAAAATCGGCCCGCAGTATCCTGCGAGCCGATCTGTACCATATAAGTCTTGGAAGAATTACTTCTTCTTTGCGTATCTCTGATAGAATTTGTCAACGCGACCTGCTGTATCAACAAGCTTCATCTTACCAGTGTAGAATGGATGAGAAGTGTTAGAAATCTCAAGTTTTACTACAGGGTACTCAACGCCCTCGATCTCGATGGTCTCCTTTGTGTTCGCGCATGAGCGAGTGATGAACACTACATCGTTTGACATATCCTTGAAAGCTACAAGACGGTAGGTTTCGGGATGTATACCTTTCTTCATAACGTTATTAAAAAATTAGTTAACTATTTTTGCGCGGCAAATGTACAGCATTATTTTCAGAATTCCAACAGTTTTCTACTTAATTCTGTATGGCAAATCCTCATAAAGCGTAAACTTCTTTGCTTTTCTGATCCATTTCTGCTCCTCGACCTTCACATGCTCCCTCATTTCCTCGAGAGAAATCTCTTCATTGATATAGTCCAGAAGCACCTGATCCGACAATTTAGCCTCAAATCCCTCATCAAGACTGAACTCCGAATACCTGCTCTTGAAATATCTGATCAGCTGCAAGGTATGGATAAGAGAATGATACTCAACTCCAGGCTCGAGCATGATCTGATATCCGAAACACTTCTTGCCCTCGTATCTTCCGCACGAAGGAGTGAATGAGCATGGACGCATAAGCACCCCGTCAGCCACTGGAACATTCATCGCGAGATCAGTCTTTATGAAAGGTGCACCTATATATTCATATGGACGCGCCGTACCGATTGCAGGCGAAACATTGGTATTGTTCCACAAACCACCGCCGCTATAGACGTCGCATGTAAAAAGTCCAGGTATGTCAGAAGCAGGCGCAATAGTCCATGGCATGAGCTGCTTGTTCGAATCAGACGCCAGCGCAGAAATTACATGGAGTGCAAACTTAGCTCCGATCTCGTGATAATAAAGATTGGTAAGCTCTCCCAGAGTAAGACCATGCCGATGGGCAACCTTCGGAACAAAATCCTCCTGGACAGAAGAAGGCATGGTACCCTCAACCACCCTTCCCGCAGGATTGATATGGTCTACAACATATAGAGACGGAGCATCATCCTTCATGGACTTGAGCATATCCATAAGGCGGAACACATCCTTTGTATAATTGAAATAACGCGCACCTACATCCTGGATGTCCACAACGACCGCATTGAGTCCATCAAGTTCCTCAACTGTAAACTCGATATGGTTGGTCAGCGGGGTAAGCTCCGTATCACGAGGAGAGAAGATCTTCTTCAGATTTCCCCTCTCAGTAAAAATGTCGTACCTGTATCGTCCCTTCTCCGTATCCCAGCAGTTCTGAGTACAGAAATAGCCGACTCCGCCGTCAAGCAGAGCCTTGTCAAGCTGGTCTTCAAGGGATGTGGTTCTGAATGAAAACATAATAAACCTGTAATGGATATCCCTCGACTACGCTCGGGATGACAATATAGTGTTTGCGATGTCAATAATCTGCTGAGCGAGAGCATCAGCTGCCTCCTTTGTCGAAGCCTCCGCATAGATACGGATGATTGGCTCGGTATTCGACCTGCGGAGATGTACCCACTCCTTACGGTCCTCGAACGAAATCTTCACGCCATCTATGGTATTGATATCCTCTGACGCATAAACAGTCTTGATTTCATCAAGAATCCTGTCAATGAGAGCGCTGTCAGAAAGTTCAATCTTATTCTTCGCAATCACATACTGAGGATATGTTGCAAGCAGCTCAGATACCTTAATCTTCTTATATGCGAGGTTAGTAAGGAAAAGCGCTACACCGACCATCGCATCACGGCCATAATGGAGGGCAGGATAGATCACACCTCCGTTTCCTTCTCCACCGATAATGGCACCGCACGCCTTCATCTTAGTAGTCACATTGACCTCACCTACAGCAGCCGCAAAATACTCACCGCCATACTGTTCTGTAACATCGCGAAGCGCCCTTGAAGAAGACAGGTTAGAAGAAGTCGTCATGACATATGGAGCAGCAAGTTCCTCCATAGACTTTCCTGTGGCGAGAGCCTCGTCATAAACTCTTGAAAGAAGATAGTCCGCTACACTTACAAGGGTATACTCCTCTCCGAACGGTTTTCCATTCTCACAGATGAGTGCGAGACGGTCAACATCCGGATCCACAGAAATACCGAGATCGGCACCATTAGCTAACACAGCCTCTGAAAGCTCCACAAGGTTTGCAGGAAGGGGTTCCGGATTGTGCGCAAACTGACCTGTCGGTTCGCAGTTCACACAGATGCACTCTACACCGAGACGCTCAAGAAGACGTGGCATGATTATGCCTCCTACTGAATTCACGGCATCAAGCGCGACCTTGAAATGAGCATTGCGTACTGCCTCAACATCTACTGCCGGAAGAGCGAGTACCGCATCAAGATGCTCATCGGTAAAATCTCTTTCCTCGATATCTCCGAGAGAATCCACATCAGCAAATGTGAAGTTCTCCTGCTCTGCACACTCAAGGATAGCTGCACCGTCCTCTGCATTAAGGAACTCACCCTTCTCGTCAAGAAGCTTGAGGGCGTTCCACTGCTTAGGATTATGAGAAGCAGTGAGGATGATACCTCCATCCGCCTCTTCAAATACAACTGCCATCTCTGTAGTAGGCGTAGAAGCAAATCCCGCCTTGACTACATCCACTCCGCATGAAACAAGAGTTCCGCATACGAGCTGTTCCACCATGTCACCAGAAAGACGCGCATCCTTTCCTACTACCACCTTATATCTCTCACCGTCAGTCTTAGGACGACGTTCCTTCATCTTCTCACAATATGCATATGTAAACTTGACAATATCCAGCGGAGTCAGAGCCTCGCCTGGATTTCCTCCGATTGTTCCACGGATACCGGAAATGGATTTGATAAGCGTCATAACTATATTTCTTATAATCTGATATTATACTTCCTAGCCCCAAGCGATAGGGGTAAATCATGCAAAATTAAAGTTTTATGAGTGCAATTACAAATTAAATATTACTTTTGCAGCCCAAAACAAAAACGACAATGAAGGCAATCTGGACAATACTCCTGCTCATAGCATCGAATGTATTCATGACATTCGCATGGTACGGCCACCTGAAACTACAGGAAATGAAGATTTCCACAAGCTGGCCCCTCATACTTGTAATCCTTTTCTCATGGGGAGTCGCTTTCCTCGAGTATTGCGCACAGGTACCTGCAAACAGGATCGGATACCTTGAAAACGGCGGTCCTTTCAACCTCATGCAGCTTAAGATCATCCAGGAAGTGATCTCGCTTACTGTATTTACAGTGATGGTGACAGTAATGTTCAAAGGTCAGTCGCTCCAATGGAACCATTTTGCAGCCTTTTTCTGTCTCATAATGGCCGTCTTCTTCGTCTTTCTGAAGTAAAATTGAAAATTTTTGCAAAAAAAGTTTGGAAATAAAGAAAAAACACCTACCTTTGCAATCCCAAAACGATAACACGCTCGGTTCGTATAACGGTTAGTACTCAAGATTCTCAATCTTGCAATAGGGGTTCGATTCCCCTACCGAGTACCACAAGAGACTCCAAAAGAGTCTCTTTTTTTTGTATATTTGCACCATGCGCAAGATCATAATAGCATCAGACTCCTTCAAGGGTTCACTGACATCGATGGAGGTTGCTCAGGCAGCCGCCGAAGGAGTGCGCATGGCTTACCCGGAATTCGAAACAATATGCCTTGAGATTGCGGACGGAGGAGAAGGCACCGCTGCAGCTCTGACAAAGGCAATGAATGGAGAGACTGTCGAAGTCCATGTCAAGGACCCTCTAGGACGAATCATAAAAGCGAAATACGGAACAGCAGAACATGACGGCCAGAAGACTGCCATCATAGAAATGTCTCAGGCATCCGGCCTCACCCTTCTCAAGACCTCTGAGCGCAATCCACTTCTCACATCCACCTACGGTACAGGAGAAATGATTCTCCACGCTGCCGCAAAAGGATGCAGAAGATTTCTGATCGGAATAGGCGGAAGCGCAACCAACGACGGAGGCACAGGCATGTTGGAAGCACTCGGATTCAGGTTCTATGACATCAACGGCAATCCGATATCAGGGCTCTGCGGAGAGAAACTGGCCGAAATCGAATCAATTGACACATCTTCAATCCCCAGGGAAATATCTGAATCTGAGTTCATCATAGCCTGCGATGTGGACACACCATTCTGCGGCCCTGAAGGGGCCGCTGCGGTCTTCGGACCGCAGAAAGGGGCAACGTCTGAAACTGTCTCCCTGCTTGAATCCGGAATGCAGAACCTCTACAAAGTAATCAATAACAGCTTCGGTATCGACCTTTGCTCAATCAAAAGCTCGGGTGCAGCAGGAGGATTGGGAGGCGCTTTCAAAGCCTTTCTGAATGCACGACTCGACAAGGGTATCGATATGGTACTCGACAGCATAGGCTTTGAGAACTTCATCAAGGATGCAGACCTTATAATCACAGGAGAAGGACGCATAGACAGCCAGACATCAAAAGGTAAGGTCATTTCCGGCATCGTATCACGTGCGGAAGCATATAAAATCCCAGTAATCGCAATTGCCGGCATCGTTGACTTGGACCAGAAGGAGATAATGCAGACCGGCCTTGCAGCTGCCTGCCCTGTCGGACCACGTCCACAAAACGAAAGCGACCTCAGACACGCCATGCGTCCCGAAGTCGCTTCTCGAAATATCTCAGAAACAGTCACTAAAGCGCTGGTATCACTTTCTCCATCCTTGTTCCGCGAGAACCTTTGATAAGCACAGTAGCACCGTCCACCGGATTCTCAACAAGCCACTGAACAAGGGCGTCAGATGTAGGAAAACAATGCACGGTTTCCATTCCCTCACACACTGATCCGAACTCTTTGCCGACCAGACATACAAGAGAAAGATTCATAGACACCAGTTTATCTACAACTTCCTTGTGAAGAGACTTTGAATCTTCACCAAGTTCAAGCATATCACCCAACATTGCAACCTTCCTGTCTGCAACTACAGAAGAAAGATTATTCAAGGCCACCTCCATGCTGGACGGATTGGCATTGTAGGCATCTACAATCAGAACATTCCTGTCAGTCTTCGTCATCTGGGAACGGTTGTTCGATGGCACATAGGCCTCAATAGCCTTGACCACATCTTCCATCTCCACTCCGAACTGACGGCCAACGGCAATAGCTGTCATCACGTTGTCTGCATTGTATGAACCGACAAGGTTGGTAGAGATGACACGGGAACCGGAATCACATGAGCAAGATATACGGAGATACGGATTGTCGGCATCAGACGGAAGAACCATGAACCCCTGATAATCAAGACCATAAGGAATCACAAGGGAATATGGGCGCTCTGGATCGTTATGAAGATTCCTCTCAGAAGCCATACGGCAGAGATACGGATTATCTGCATTCAGGAAAACCTTATCTGAAGTCCTTCGAAGATAGTCGTACAGTTCGCCCTTAGTAGCCATGACACCCTCAAAACTTCCGAAACCTAAAAGATGGGCCTTTCCTACATTTGTGATGAGACCATAATTAGGAAGTGCGATATCTACAAGTTCCTTGATGTCTCCAGGATGGCTTGCCCCCATCTCGACCACAGCAATCTGTGTCTTCGAATCTATCTTCAACAGCGTCAGAGGAACGCCGATGCTGTTATTGAGGTTACCCTCAGTAGCAGTAACATTATATTTTACTGACAGAACAGTACGGATAAGCTCCTTTGTAGTAGTCTTTCCGTTTGTTCCTGTAAGAGCCACGACAGTCAACGGCTTACCATCCACGAAAGTCATGGACCTGTGCCATCTTGCAAGCTCCTGAAGCGTCTTCAAGGTATCCTCAACGACAATAAGACGTGGGTCACCTGAAGAGGCCGCAGCCGAATCAGCGTTGACTACCGCGTACTTTGCACCGTCTTCCAATGCCTTCAGCGCATACTCGTTTCCGTCAAAATTTTCTCCTTTAAGGGCGAAGAACATTTCTCCGCCCTTAAGAGTGCGGCTATCGGTTGTAACCGAGCCGCACTCCTTGAATTTATTATAGATATCTATAATCTGCATAAAACCAGTTTTAAAGATCCTCCACTTCGTTCAGGATGACAGCATGAACTTCAGCTGATCATATGACGATTAACGACCAGTGGAGCCAAAACCACCGGCACCACGCTCTGTATCATCCAGAACCTCCACCTCATCCCACACAATCTTCTCATAACGAGCCACGACCATCTGAGCAATCCTCTCGCCAGGATTAACAACAAACGGTTCATTGGAAAGATTCACAAGAATCACCTTGACCTCACCACGATAATCAGCATCGATGGTACCAGGAGCATTCAACACTGATATACCATGCTTGGCAGCAAGGCCACTTCTAGGTCTGACCTGTGCTTCCGTTCCGTCCGGAAGCGCAATATACAGACCTGTAGGAATCAAGGCGCGCTCAAGCGGACCAAGAGTCACAGGCTCATCTATATTCGCCTTGAGATCCATTCCCGCAGACTGCTCCGTAGCATATGCAGGAGTAGGATATTTAGATCTGTTTACTATCTGTACTTTCATAATATCTGCATCAGTCAATATTCGGTTCTTCGAAAAGAACGGTTTCGGTACAAGTCACCTTCTGGCTGAGGTTTCCTACTGAAAGGATGAAGTCACCTTCCTCAAGTCTCCACTTACCATAGTAATCAGCGAATGCAAGATCCTTTGCAGTAACTTCAAGTTCGACTGTCACAGTCTCGCCCGGCTCGATCTCCACCTTTTCAAATGCGCGGAGGCGACGCACGTCAGGAGTCGAACTTGCATAAAGGTCAGAAGAATAAAGAAGTACACTCTCCTTGCCGGTTCTTGCACCTGCATTTGTCACATCCACTGTAACCTTGAGAACATCGTCAGCACCGAACTGCTCTGCCGAAACAGTCATATTCGAATACTGGAATGCAGTATAACTCATTCCATGTCCGAAAGGCCACTGGATATCCATAACAGCATTATAATTATATGAACCTGTCATCATACCCTGGCTCTCTGAAGGCTTGTAGTCATATACGGCAAACTTATTCACATACTTAGGATATGTAAACGGAAGTCTTCCACTGAAATTCTCTTCACCGCTGAGAAGTGCTGCAAGGGCATCACCACCGTAATTACCAGGGAGAAGAATATCCACAACTGCAGTAGCAAGTGGCTCGATATCATTGATGATACGTGGACGTCCGCCGTTAAGGATAAGGATGATAGGACGACCTGTAGCTGCAAGGGATCTGACGAGTTCCTTCTGGTTAGCGGAAAGATTCATGTCGACATCATTTCCCGGAGTCTCACAATATGTATTCTCACCGATGCAGGCAATGATTACGTCCGATCTTCTTGCAGCACGGACAGCCTCCTTGATACCTGTATTCTTATCGAACTTCCAGTTCGTTCCCATAAGGTCATACTCTACTCCAGGTACATACTCAAGTTTCTCAAACTTCTGAGAAAGAGCTTCATATATAGTATTGTACTTGTCTGTGAATTCCGGATATGAAGCACCATGACCCTGCCATGTGTATGACCAGCCACCGTTAAGAGTTCTGATAGAGTTTGCATTTGGTCCTGTAAGAAGAATGCGAAGATCCTTCTTCAAAGGAAGGATGCCGTTATTCTTAAGAAGTACCTGTGACTCTACTGCTGCTTCATATGCCATAGCCGCATGCTTGTCACTTGCAAAGTCAGGATAGTCAGCATATCTTGTATCGGGCTGATCGAACAGTCCAAGACGGAACTTCATGCGAAGTACACGACGTACTGCATCATCGATACGCTCCATGGATACTGCACCTTCCTCAACAAGTTCCTTAAGATCGATTGCAAACTGACAGTTATAAGGAACCATCGACATATCGATACCGGCATTGATTGAGATTCTAACTGCATCCTTAAGAGAGGTGGCCACTCGTTCACGAGTGTAGAGATTGTTGATGTCAGCCCAGTCTGTAACGATCATTCCGTCCCAGTTAAGTTCCTCCTTTACCCACTTTGTAAGAAGTTCTGCATTGCAGTGGAAAGGCAGACCGTTGTTACTGCTCGAATTGACCATGATTGATAGAGCTCCAGCCTGCATTGCTTCCTTGAACGGCTCGAAATGTTTTTCACGAAGTTCTGAGGCTGCGATTGAGGAAGGAGTACGGTCCTGACCAGAAACCGGAACACCATAACCCATGAAATGCTTTGCACATGCGGCAATATTGTATGGTCCGATATGATTAGGATCATCACCCTGCATACCACGTACCTCTGCAACCGCCATCTCTGCATTCACATATGTATCTTCGCCGAAGCTTTCCCACATTCTTGACCATGAAGGGTTCCTTCCAAGGTCCATTGTCGGAGAGAATGTCCAAGGAACATTCGCCGCACGGCTTTCATATGCTGCGACCTTACCCATATTGTACGCATGGTCACGATTGAATGTAGCGGCTATTGCTATTTCCTGCGGAAAAAGTGTTCCACCGAGGACATATGATGTACCGTGGATATGATCCAGACCATAGAGGGTAGGTATTCCTGTCTCCTCAATGGCGATTCTGTTGATCTCCGCAACAAGCTTCTCATAATCCTGAGGAGTCTGAGCAATGTCACCCGGAGTATTGAGAACCGATCCTACCTTGTATGTACGGAGAATCGAATCACCTGCAGCAGTAAGCTCTACTCCGTCAGCAACTGATGTGATGGCAATCTGGGTCATCTGACCGATCTTCTCTTCGAGAGTCATTCCCTTAAGAACCTTCTCAACTTTTGCTTCAATTGATGCATCATACGGTATTGCAGGCTCCACCTTCGGACTACTGCAGCAAGAAGCAGCAAGTGCAACAGCGGACACAAATACAAACAACCTGTTGATTTTCATAACTTTAAGTATTATTGATTTTAAAACATTCTGAACATTGCACCCATATCCTTCTCGACAGCCGTCTTTGCCATTGACTCTGGAACGAATTTCCACTGTCCTATCACAGCCTTATCTCCCACAAGTGCAGAATTGACCGAACCATGCTTAGTGATGTACTCATCTATGAGGGTCCTTATATCCGGACGACGGGCAACGATTCTGTCTTCGACATTCTCAACGCCGGCCTTCTTAAGCATGTCTCCACCACCAAGAGCGCGATATGAATTCATAGCCACAATATACTCTGAAGCCTCATCGAAAGCACTGCCGTCAGCAAAAGAATGTACTGACACACGCTCTCCGAACGGTTTGGCAACATCCACATCATACACGAGTCCACCGGCGGTATCCATCTCCGATGCGGAACCTGCAAAGAACCACATCTCATCACCGGTACGAGGATTCTTCATACCTCTCATCTTAAGGACATGACCATCTGTACCGCCTACCCAGCCGTCGTATGAATACTCAAGCAAAGTTCTGATCTCCTTTCCGCTCATCTTTACTTCATAAAGTTGATTTTCATATGAATAGAGAGTGAAAAGATCGTTATAGACAAGCTTGCCAGGTTTGATGGACATATTGAGCGAAGTCGGAGCCATCAATGAAACCTTGGCATCCGAAGCACCAAGACATACGGTATGAAGAAGGTTCATATAATCTGACATTCCACCGATTACATCAAATCCGTTCAGATTCATTTCGACATCACCGACATATCTGGTGGTATATGCCTTTACTGCCTCATAATCAGAATGGAAATGCGCCTTCATCTTCTCGTCTGTCTTATTCTTGTCGAGAGGAATAAGCTCAGCATTCACCTTCTTATCCACTACCTTTCCGTTCTCTACAGTCACGGTAATCGTACCGGAACCAAGATTTGCGCAATAGTTGCCGGTATTTACCATACTGATATTCTCCTCATTGAGGACAAGAGCTCTGTGATCATGTGCACATACGAGGAGGTCCACACCTTTCAGGCTCTTGAAAAGGTCAAGGCCCTGCTGATCGATCTGAGAACCGTCACCCTTGCCGGCACCGCTGTGAATTGCCACAATCACAACATCAGACTTCTCCTGAGCAGAGATGCGGTCAACTGCATTCTGTGCGAAATCAGGCATTGTCGAGATGAAATCCAATCCTGACCATAATTCAGGAGCATAAGCATTCTTGATATTCGGATTTGTGAATCCGATTATAGTAATTTTGAGTCCATGCCTCTTCACTGTCACGAATTCCTCGAAATAAGGTTTGCCGCTGTCCGCATGAACAGCATTTGTTGCAAGTATCGGAACATCCAGCGTCTCTGCGATACGGTCATATACCGGATGCCCCACCTCGAAATCATGGTTTCCAGGAATCCATGCCACATAGTCAAGATACTCAAGCATACGCACAAACACATGCTTTGATTCAGTATCGACATAATTGAAATAATACGATGCATTGTCACCATGGAGACAGTCTCCGGCATCAAGAAGGATTACATTTTCAGCCCCTTCAGCAACACGGATGCTGTCAACATGCCAAGCAACTGACATCATCGATGGAGCCGTGCGGTCTGCAGTCGTGTAAAGTGAGTCGAAATAATGTCCATGAACATCATTGGTAGTAAGAATCCGGAGGGTGTATTCACCATCCTTTGGTCCACAGCAAGAAGCGACAACGGCAACAGCTGCCAGGATAGATATAAGTACTCTTTTCATAATTCATTAAAAATCTGTTAAAGATAGTAATAAAATTTGATAATTTTGCATCATGCTTAAACTACAGACACCAGTAACCGACCAGGAGTGCAAGGTCGGCATTTCATATAAGGACAGAATCCTCATGATGGGCAGCTGTTTTTCTGAAAACATCGGAAGACAGCTGGCAGATTTCGGGTTTGACATATGTGTAAATCCGTTCGGAACGCTGTATAATCCGGTTTCCATATTCCAAAGTCTCGATATATTGTCAGGAGACAGGCTGTTCTCGGATGAGGACTGCATACAGATAGGAGCAGGAGATGAGCGCTGGTGTTCTTTTTCGCATCATACTTCATTTGCCCGCAGTACCCGCGAGGAGTTTCTTGCAGATGCCAATGCTGCACTTTCCTCTGCAAGAGAATTCTTTGCAGGATGCAATAAGATCATCATCACTCTAGGAACAGCATGGTGTTTCAGAAACGTCAACACAGGTTCCATCGTATCAAACTGCCTCAAGCGTCCTGCCAAGGAGTTTGTCAGAGAAAGACTGGCCCCATCTGAAATAACAGATATCCTCTGCCATATCGCAAAGATCTGCAGTTCATCAGAGTCACTCAGGCAGAAAGATATAATATTTACAGTCAGCCCTATCCGCCATTTCAAGGACGGAGCACACGGGAATCAGATCAGCAAAGCAAGTCTTCTTGTCGGCACAGAAGATTTCCTCAATTATGCGCAGCAGTCACTTTCCAATCTACATACAGACTATTTCCCTGCATATGAAATAGTTATGGACGAACTGAGAGATTACAGATTCTATGCGGAAGACATGTGCCACCCATCATCTCAGGCTGTAGACTACATCCGCGAGAGGTTCCTGTCATGGGCACTCCCTGCATCAGAACACCCTGTTCTGGAAGAAAACATCCGCAACTTCAAACGAATTTCACACAAAAAACAATAGTTATCATTGCAGTTTTTAAAATCATTGCTACATTTGCAGTGTACTAGTTTACTAATACACCGAATAAATTTGTAGAACAATGATTACAATTAAAGATCTGGGCTTCGCTTATGGCGAAAAGCCCGTACTTAAAAACATCACGATGAATCTCCAGGAAGGACGGATCTATGGCCTTCTCGGCGAGAACGGAGTCGGAAAGACTACCCTGCTCACCCTGCTCTGCGGCCTGAAGAAACCGATGGCAGGAAGCATCGAAACTGACGGTCATAAGCCATTCGACAGAGACCCGTCTTTTCTCAGCGATCAGTATTATCTCAGCGACGAAGTAGCTGCAATCAATCTCAAGGCAATTGATTATGCCGAGACATTCGGCAAATTCTGGGATGGCTTCGACATGAATAAGTTCACAGAAGTCATGGAAGTTCTTGAAAATGACCCGCAGCAGAAGATGAATCATATGTCTTTCGGACAGCTCAAGAAGACATACATCGCCTTTGCCCTCGCATGTAACACGAAATATCTTTTCATGGACGAACCGACAAACGGCCTGGATATTCCATCAAAGGCCCAGTTCAGAAAAGCGGTCACAAAATACACTCGAGAGGACTCTGTAATACTCATATCAACTCATCAGGTCCGAGATCTTGAAAACATAATCGACCCTATAATAATCCTGGACAGACAGGATGTTCTCCTTAATGCGACATTGGAAGAGATTTCCGAAAAGCTTTACTTCGATTACACCACAGACAAAGTCGACGGTGCTCTCTACAGCGAAATGATCCCTGGCGGCAACATTCAGGTAAGCCTCAACAATAGCGGAACAGAGAGCAAGGTGAATATTGAAGCATTGTTCAACACCGTACACCAGCACAAGGAACTCATCAAAGGAATCTTCAACAAATAGACACAATGAAAGACAACATATTCAACTTCAGCAGATTCGGAAAATATTTCGCATCTGACCTAAGGACGTGCTGGGCAAATTACGGACTCAGCCTGATGACCATCTCGCTGCTGCTTCCTGTGGCTCTATATTTAGTCGTCGCCGCATTGCAGATGACAATTAATTCGACATGGTCAGGCCCGGGCATCGGGCTCAGAACTTTTGCATTTGGTGTCGCAATGTTCTGCATGGTAGTCACCATGTCTGTAAAATGCTACGGCAGAATCACAGAGAAACAGTACGGTTCATTCTGGCTGACTCTTCCTGCATCAAGACTTGAGAAGTTCATCAGCATGATAGTGATGACATGTATCATCGGTCCTTTGACAGGAATCATTCTGTATATCGGCATCGACACAATCATCTGCGCAATAGACCACACTTGTGGAAACAACCTTTTTGCAGCATTTCTGGAAATGGTAAGAAACATAGCTGACAAAAAGGAGGTTACTCTTAACCTCATATATGAGACTCTGACAGTAGAGAATGCTGAATTCACACATAAATTAATGAAGCAGATGAGCTCACCATGGCTTTATATTGACGATGCTTTCGGAATCACTCTTCCATTCCTTCTGGGAGCCATCTGGTTCAAGAGCGGAAAGACAGTCAAGACGTTCATCGCAATGTTTGCCCTAGGAGTCATCGCCAGCATAGTGTTCACACCGATAGCATCAAACTGGGCAGCTGACCTTGTAAACAATACGAATATCAGTGATGATGAAGCTGTAAGCATTATGATAAATAACGGATTCTTCAAGAATCTCGTTCTTATCGACACAATCAGCGACACAATCGTAAACCTTGCATTCATGGCGGGTATCTGGTTCAGAATCAAAACTTTGAAGCACTAAGATTCCATGGAATTCAACAGCAACAAATCAATATACCTTCAGATCTGCGATGCAATATGCGAGCAGATTCTGAGTTGCGAGCTCATACCGGACGAACGTATCCCCTCAGTGCGTGAGTACGGTGCAGAAATCGGAGTAAATCCAAATACGATCATGCGTTCCTACGAAAAGCTTACTGCTGACGGCATCATATACAACAAGCGCGGAATCGGATATTTCATCTGTCCTGAGGCCCATAAGACAGTACTTGAGGCCCAGCGTAAAGAGTTCATGGAAAACGAAGTTCCAGCAATTCGCAGACGTATGGAACTTCTGGGACTTGACGCCTCAATATTTGGAGTTTAGTGGAAAATAGCTACATTTGCAGCGACTGAAACCTATGCCGGATAAAGAACCGGAGAAATGATAAAGACATTCAAGAAATTACTGGCACTGACACTCGTATCTGCAACATCCATGTCATGCAGCCTGGCATTCCTGAGCGAAGATGAAACCCATCTTGACGGAGACATGAGACTGGTTGTAAACGGAGTCGTATCAGATGTAGCTACAAATACCCCTATATCAGACATAAAGATTACATTCTCTGCTTTTGCTGAGAATTCGTTGTCGGTACTTCCGCTCATCAGAAAGACTGCCTATACTGACAGCAATGGAGAGTATTCTGTAGAAGCTGCCGGATTTTCCGAATCCATAACCTGCATAATGACTGCAGAGAGCACTGAAGACAGAAAACAGCAGTATGAATCGATGGAAAGTGTGATTGTAGTCACATGGAACGGAAACTCCTTTGACGAAAGAAACAACACATTCTATGTAAATGACTGCAACTTCCAGATGAAGAAAGATAACTAGGACAGCTTACCGTCCGAATCACGCCACTCCTTTGGGGAGCAGCCGACTATCTTGACAAACTGTCTGTGGAAATTTGACTTATCGCTGAAGCCTGAAGCTTCGGCGATAATGTTTATAGAGGCGTCCTTATTCTCAAGCAGCAGCGTCTTGGCCTCTTCAATCCTCAGATTTGTTCTCCAGGTTCTGAAATCCACTCCCATCTTTGTGGCAAAATAAAGATGGAGCATTTCCTTTGATGTGCGAAGTTCGCGTGCGATATCATCACGGGTCTTGTCATATTCACGATATCGCTTCTCCTGCACCCATTTATCCAGTGTCTTCTCCAAGCGGACAAAACCAGCTTCCTTATCATCCTGAAGGATAACATCGTCCTTATAGTCTGACTTGATTCTCTTCTTTGCCTTCCTCTTCCTGTTCTCATCTATCCTTCTTATGATCTCCTGGCCGGAAAGTGCCTTATGCGCAAATGCATCAAGCACAAGACGATGGCTTCCCAAAAAAGAAAGATAATTCGAAGTCAGATAAAGCATGTAAAGGAGATACCAGAAGGTATATAGATTAGCGACAGCCATCTTGTAATCGAGGAACCAGTAAAGAGCCAGATACACAAGGACGAAAAGATTCGTGAGCATAGATATCACATAACAGAACCTGACCCATTTCAGCTTATGGTCAGCATCGTCATCGTAATAGCTTTCAAATTCTTTGAGAGACTGCTTGTACGCCTTACCGAAGTATACGATATAGGTGATCGACTGTATCAGAAAAGCTGTAAGTGCAGTAATGCACATGAACCAGAAATAATTCATGTTTCCTGACTTGTAGGACTCCAGCAGCATGAATACAATACAGGCTGATGCAAACAGGCCGGGAAGGAAGAGGTTCTGGTAGCGGCTACGTTCTGTCTTAAGAAGGGAAATCATTGAATATGAGACAATCACCGTCGAAAAGTAGACCACTATATAGATGACCAGCATAGTCAGAAGTTCCCAGTCCCAGATATAGTCCCTGCCATACTGCGAGATGGTGTAGAACATCATGAAGCTGCATATCAGAAAACTTACTACAATGGCGAGCTTGGACTTGGCAAGTTTCTCGCTATAGTCAGAATTCGGTATCTTGATAAGCATGAGAAGGACGGCGAGGACGGCTGAACCGACCCCGACTACCAGTTGGATAACTGTATCCGTATTGATGTTCAACGGAATCATCTGAATGTGTGCAATAATCTGCGAAAATACGGATTTTTTCGCTATTTTTGCAATCGTTTTTGCCGATTTTGAAAATATGATGGATTTCAACACAATAGAAAGATTCGATAAGATAGCTACTCCGTTCTACTACTACGACATGGACCTCTTCCGCAAGACGGTTGACCATGTGGCAGAACTCGCATCTCAGCACAATCTCAAGGTGCATTATGCGATCAAGGCTAACGTGGAACGCAGGCTTCTCGAGTACATCAGCTCAAAGGGCTTCGGTGCAGACTGCGTCAGCGGAAACGAAGTGCTCCACGCGCATGACTGCGGTTTCCCAGGCGGAAAGATCGTATATGCCGGCGTCGGAAAGAGCGACAAGGAGATATACAACGCCCTGATGCTCGACATCGAGGCATTCAACTGCGAATCCCTTCAGGAAATATATGTAATCAATGAAATGGCCCACCGCTACGGCAAGAAGGCCAATGTCTCTGTCCGAATCAATCCGGACATCGATGCACATACACACAAATATGTGACCACCGGTCTCTATGAAAACAAGTTCGGTATCTCTCAGCATGAGTTCGAGAAACTTATCGAGATCATCGGAAAGAGCGAACATATCAACTTCATCGGCCTCCACTTCCACGTCGGATCGCAGATTACCCGTGTCAGCGAGGTCTTCGCGCTCGAGTGCAAAAGGGTCAATGAGATTGTTGCATATTTCGAAAGAAACGGACTTAAGGTCGGCAACATCAACCTCGGAGGTGGACTCGGAGTGGATTACGACGACCCTGACGGCTCCCCTATCGCAGACTTCGAGACATGGTTCCGTACAATTTCGGAAAACATCGTCCGTCGTCCTGACCAGAAGGTTCATGTAGAACCGGGACGTTCCCTCGTGGCACAGTGCGCCACCCTCATCTCACGAGTACTCTTCGTCAAGAGTGGAGAGACAAAGAACTTCCTGATCATGGATGCCGGTATGAATGACCTCATCCGTCCGGCACTCTACGGTGCATACCACAAGATCGAGAACCTCTCGGCTGAAATGAGGACATTCTTCCCTACCCACCAGGCATATGACATCGTCGGCCCCGTCTGTGAGTCAAGCGACGTGTGGGGTGCGGGACGACTGCTTCCGCTCAGCGTTAGAGGAGACCTCATGGCAATACGAAGCACAGGTGCATACGGTCAGGTCATGGCGAGCCGCTACAACATGAAGGACCTTGCTCCTTCTGTCTTCAGCGACCGTCTCGATGAAGCTCCGGTAATGACTGACTATTTCGAATAGCCCGTCATTCCAGATGCCCGGTCAAGTCGGGCATGACAGAAAGAAAATATAAGAATAGTATAAATATGTTTGAGAATTTAAGTGAAAGACTGGAGAGATCGTTCAAGATCCTCAAAGGTGAAGGTAAGATCACCGAGATCAACATCTCGGAGGCGATGAAGGATATCCGCCGCGCCCTTCTGGATGCCGACGTGAGCTACAAGATCGCCAAGCAGTTCTGTGACGACGTAAAGAAGAAGGCTATCGGCCAGAACGTGCTCACTGCTGTAAAGCCTCAGCAGATGATCGTAAAGATCGTACATGACGAACTCGCAGCCCTCATGGGAAGTGAGTCGACAGATATCAATGTAAAGGGTTCTCCTGCAGTTGTACTCGTAGCCGGTCTCAACGGTTCAGGTAAGACCACTTTCTCAGGAAAGCTTGCTCTCAACATCAAGAGCAAGAGAGGCATGAAGGTCATGCTTGCTGCCTGCGACTATTTCCGTCCGGCAGCGATCGACCAGCTGAAGGTTCTCGGTGAGCAGATCGGAGTACCTGTATACTCAGAGGAAGGCGTGAAGGATCCTATCCAGATCGCAAAGAACGCCATCGCCAAGGCTAAGTCTGAGGGATATTCTGTAGTCATCGTCGATACAGCAGGTCGTCTTGCTGTCGATCAGGAGCTCATGGATGAGATCTCTGCACTCCACACTGCACTCCAGCCATCAGAGACACTCTTCGTAGTGGACGCCATGACAGGTCAGGACGCAGTTGAGACTGCAAAGGCATTCAACGACAGACTTGACTTCGACGGAGTCGTCCTCACCAAGATGGATGGTGACACCCGTGGTGGTGCCGCACTTTCAATCAAGGCAGTAGTCGGCAAGCCGATCAAGTTCGTCAGCACAGGTGAAAAGATGGAAGCACTTGACGTGTTCCACCCTTCACGTATCGCAGACCGCATCCTCGGCATGGGAGACGTCGTTTCCCTCGTTGAGAAGGCACAGGAGCAGTTCGACGAAGCACAGGCACGTGAGCTCAAGAAGAAGCTTGCCAAGGATCAGTTCACACTCTGGGACTTCTACGAGCAGATCCAGCAGATCAAGAAAATGGGTAACATCAAGGACCTCGCATCCATGATTCCAGGTATGGGCAAAGTTCTCAAGGATGTAGACATGGACAACAGTGCATTCAAGACCACAGAGGCTATCATCCTCTCGATGACTCCATATGAGCGCGAGCATCCTGAAGCAATCAACGGCAGCCGCCGCAAGAGAATTGCAGATGGTTCAGGTACATCACTTCCTGATGTGAACAAACTCCTCAAGCAGTTCGAGGGCACCCGCAAGATGATGAAGACTGTCATGACCGGCAACCTCGGCGGCATGATGCGTCCGGGCGGACTCCACGGAGGAAAGAAACGCAGATAAGAAACAAAAAACTCTGGTCAATGACCAGAGTTTTTTGTTTCTTCCAATTTCTTACGATAAGCATCCATGCGCTTCTTCCATGCAATCTGCTTTGCACGGGCTTCCTTGGCCTTACGCGCCTGAAGCGCTTCCATCTTCTTTTCCAGATAATTATCAGCCATATCTCTACTTCTCAAAATCCTTTATACGCTGTTCTTCAGAAAGACGGCACATCAGAATACGACCGTCGCGTTCTACCACAATACTATCCTTGAGTCCCTCAAGAACCACACTTGCGGCATTCGGAGCATGGACAATACATCCGTTGCATCCATAAAGATGCACATTCTCCCCTATCACGGCATTCCCATCCTCATCATGAGGAAGCAAAGTCCATAACGAGCCCCATGTACCGACATCACTCCATCCGAAATCTCCAGGAATTGTATAGATGTAATCCGCTTTTTCCATGACAGCATAATCGATCGAAATCTTCTCGCATGTCGGGAATATCTCGGCGACAGCAGATGCCTCTCCTGGTGTACTGAACGATTCTGCCATACGGTCCATCCTTTCTGCAAGGTCCGGAACATACGAGCGGATCGACTCCATGATTGTAGAGACATTCCACACAAAAATTCCCGCATTCCACAGGTAATTTCCATCAGCCAGATAATGTTCCGCCACCTCCAGCGACGGTTTCTCACGGAAGGACGATACGGCATGAATACCACCATCTGATGGGGCAGCCGAGCGATGGATATAACCATATCCGGTCTCAGGTCTTGTCGGTGTTATGCCGACTGTCACAATACGTCGGTCTGTCGCAGTAAAATCCAGAGCCGCACTGATTACTCTGCGGAACTCATCTCCATCAAGTACCAGTGCATCAGAAGGTGACACTACAATATTCGCAGCTGAATCGGCCTGCGCAATCTTCCAGCAGGCATATGCTATACATGGTGCAGTATTACGGGCGCATGGTTCAGCAAGAATATTCTCCTCAGGAATTTCAGGCAGCTGAGCACGAACGATATCTACATAAGCCGCACCTGTCACCACCCAGAAATTTTCCATCGGACACAACGGAGCAAAGCGCTCTACAGTCATCTGAATCATCGTCTTGCCGGTCCCCAACACATCAATGAACTGCTTAGGACACTCAGGAGTACTCATCGGCCAGAATCTGCTTCCGATTCCTCCCGCCATTATCACCACATGATTTGCCATACTATTTCTTATTATATGCTTCAAGTGCTTTTTCAAGGATGAAGAGGGCTCGCTGAAGGTCCTCCTTCTTGAGGACATAGGCAATACGAACCTGATCACGTCCCATTCCTGGAGTTGAATAGAAACCGCTCGCAGGTGCCATCATGACTGTCTCGCCCTCATAACTGAAGTCGCTCAGGCACCATTCGCAGAACTTATCTGCGTCATCTACCGGAAGCTTGGCAACGGTATAGAATGCCCCCATAGGAATAGGTGAATAAACGCCATCTATCCTGTTGAGACCGTCCACCAGATATTTTCTTCGCTCCACATACTCTTCATAGATATCTGCCGCATATTCCTCTGTACCTTCAATTGACTCCTCAGCAACAATCTGACCTAGAAGCGGCGGACTGAGTCGAGCCTGACAGAACTTCATCACCGCCCTGCGTACATCAGCATTTCTTGTCACCAGAGCACCGATACGGATACCGCACTCAGAATAACGCTTCGATACAGAATCAACCAGCACCACATTATTCTCGATACCGTCAAGATTCAGAGCAGAGATATAAGGAGAACCGGTATAGATGAACTCGCGATAGACCTCGTCCGAGAACAGATAAAGGTCGTACTTCATCACAAGATCACGGATCTGGTTCATCTCTGCGCGAGAGTAAAGGTAACCTGTCGGATTGTTCGGATTACAGATCAGAATTGCCTTTGTACGCTCGGTTATAAGCTCTTCGAACTTCTCCACTGGAGGAAGCGAGAATCCCGTATCGATTGTGGAAGTAACGGTCTTGATCACAGCTCCTGCAGATACAGCAAATGCCATATAGTTTGCATAAGCCGGCTCAGGTACAATGATCTCATCTCCCGGATTCAGGCAGGCAAGAAATGCGAAAAGCACTGCCTCAGAGCCTCCGCTTGTCACAATTATATCATTGACAGACAACTCGATACGAAACTTACGATAATACCTCTGGAGTTTCTCTCTGAGAGACAGGAATCCCTGCGACGGACTATACTCCAGGACCTTACGGTCTACGGTCTTGAGCGCGTCAAGGGCTTTCTGCGGAGTAGGAAGATCGGGCTGTCCGATGTTCAGGTGATATACCTTCACACCCCTGGCTTTTGCTTCATTTGCAAGGGGAGTTAATTTACGTATAGGAGACGACGGCATGTCGATGCCGCGTTGTGATATCTTAGGCATAATTATAAATTTCTACATCATACAAAGATAACTTTTTTTATTAACTTCGCGGCTTCTTTTTAGCCTAGTATATGAAAACGGACATTGAAATCGCCAGAAGCCTAGAAATGCGCAAAATCACCGAAGTGGCAGAAAGCATCGGAATCAACAAGGAAGACATCGAACAGTACGGTCATTACATGGCAAAGGTTCCTGTATCACTTATCGATGAGGAGAAAGCCGCAAAAAGCAAACTTGTACTTGTAACAGCAATCACTGCTACAAAAGCGGGTATCGGCAAGACTACTGTATCTGTAGGCCTCGCCCTCGGACTGAACAAGATCGGCAAGAACGCCATCGTGGCTCTTCGCGAACCATCTCTCGGTCCTTGCTTCGGTATGAAAGGCGGTGCAGCAGGAGGAGGATACGCACAGGTAGTGCCTATGGAGAAGATCAACCTCCATTTCACAGGAGACTTCCATGCCATCACATCTGCTCACAACATGATCGCAGCCCTTCTGGACAACTACATATACCAGCACCAGACTGAGGGTTTTGCCCTAAAGGAAATCATCTGGAAGAGAGTGATAGATGTAAATGACCGATCACTCAGAAGCATCGTGACCGGACTCGGCCCACGCACAAATGGTATCCCTCAGGAATCCGGCTTCGACATCACTCCTGCATCTGAAATCATGGCAATCCTCTGTCTCTCGAAGGACCTCGATGACATGAGAAGAAGAATCGACAACATCCTTCTCGGTTATACATTCGACGACCAGCCGTTCACTGTCAAGAACCTCGGAGTTACAGGAGCAATCCTCACACTCCTCCTCGACGCAATCAAGCCAAACCTCGTACAGACTACAGAAGGCACTGCAGCATTCATCCATGGAGGTCCGTTCGCCAATATTGCACACGGATGCAACTCCCTTATCGCGACCAAGACTGCAATGACATTTGGAGACTACGTCATCACTGAGGCAGGTTTCGGCGCAGATCTCGGAGCAGAGAAGTTCTTCAACATCAAATGCCGCAAGGGTGGCATCAAGCCTGACCTTACTGTCCTCGTAGCGACCCTCAACGGTCTCAAGATGCATGGAGGTACAGACCTCACAAAGATCAGCGAACCCGACATCTTCGGTGTGAGCAGAGGTCTTGCAAACCTTGACAGACACATCAAGAACCTCCAGAGATTCGGTCAGACAGTTGTAGTATGCTTGAACAAGTTCGCTTCCGACACTAAAGCAGAACTCGACATTGTCAAGGAGCATTGCCAGGAAATCGGAGTATACTTTGCCATCAACAATGCTTTCATGGAAGGCGGAGATGGTGCAGTAGACCTTGCAAAGATTGTTGTTGACGCAATCGATAAAAATCCGTCAGGTGAGCTCAAATTCACATACAAGGACAACCTGACAATTAAGGAAAAGATTGAGAAGGTGGCACAGAAGATATATGGAGCATCAAGCGTGACATTCTCAGGAACTGCATCTAAAAAGATCTCTGACGCAGAAAGAATGGGATTCTCCAACTTCCCTGTATGCATCGCGAAGACTCAGTACTCATTCTCTCAGAATCCAAAAGCTTACGGAGCACCTGAAGGATTCAACTTCGAGATTCAGGACATCGTTGTGAACTCGGGATCAGAGATGATTGTAGCAATCGCCGGAAGCATCATCCGTATGCCAGGTCTTCCGAAAGTACCACAGGCCCAGAAGATCGACATCATAGACGGCCTGATCGAAGGTCTCAGCTAAACCGGCTGATATAGCAATAACAAAAAAGTCCAGCAACAGAAATTGTTGCTGGACTTTTTTAAAATCTGAATCTTTTACTAGTCTCTCCTGAAAACATCTCTGGTATAAACCTTCTCCCGCACATCATCAAGACATGTGTCGTAGCGATTAGCTATGATTGCATCACACTGAGCCTTGAATGCAGCAAGGTCATTCACAACAAGACTTCCGAAGAATGTTGTACCGTCCTCAAGAGTAGGTTCATAAATCACCACCTTCGCTCCTTTAGCCTTGATACGCTTCATGACGCCCTGTATTGCGCTCTGACGGAAATTGTCAGAATTGGCCTTCATCGTCAAACGGTAAACGCCGACCACAACCTCCTTTTCCGAACCGGATGCAAACTCATTATTCTCCGAATAATTATAGTATCCTGCCTTAGCAAGCACCTGATCCGCAATAAAATCCTTACGCGTACGATTACTCTCGACAATGGCCTGAATCAGATTCTGAGGTACATGGTCATAATTGGCAAGAAGCTGCTTAGTATCCTTTGGCAGACAATATCCTCCATAACCGAAAGATGGATTATTATAATGATCGCCGATACGAGGATCCAGACTGACACCATATATGATCTGCTGTGTATCAAGACCTTTCATCTCGGCATACGTATCAAGTTCATTGAAATATGACACACGCAAAGCGAGGTATGTATTAGCAAACAATTTTACTGCCTCGGCCTCTGTAAAACCCATAATCACAGACTCGACATCTGCCTTCATTGCGCCTTCCTTCAGCAAGTCTGCGAAACGTCCGGCCGCATCAAGCAATTCAGGATCAGTCTCATCGGTTCCAACAACAATCCTGCTTGGATAGAGATTATCATATAAAGCCTGAGACTCTCGCAGGAACTCCGGACTGAACAGAATATTCGTATTCCCTGTACGTTCACGAAGAGCAGCTGTAAAACCAACCGGTACTGTTGATTTTATTACAATGATTGCCTTCGGATTTACTGAACTCACTATCCTTACGACATCTTCAACAGCAGAGGTATCAAAAAAGTTCTTTTTCGGATCATAATTTGTCGGAGCCGCAACAATAACGAAATCCGCATCGCAATATGCATACTCCGCGTCAAGAGTAGCAACTAAATTCAGATCCTTCTCTGCAAAAAACTTCTCTATATACTCATCCTGAATAGGGCTAACTCTACGATTAATCTTCTCGACCTTATCTGCTACAACATCAACTGCAGTCACACAATGATGTTGTGCCAACAAAGTCGCCATCGACAAACCCACATATCCGGTTCCAGCTACTGCTATCTTCATATTATCAAAGGGTGTTACTTTACTATAGACTCTTTAATGCAATCTACAATATAGCGCACATCATCATCACTCACGCATGGACCTGCAGGCAAACAGATTCCGACTTTAAAGATTGCCTCAGACACGCCATTCACGTAAGCTGGTGAATTCGCATACACCGGCTGCTTATGCATAGGTTTCCACACTGGACGAGCCTCAACCTTCTTTTCTAGCATAAACACACGCAGAGCCTCAACATTATCATTCGGCTGGCAATCTGTAGTAGTACTGTCAACTACATGAATTACTCCGGCTGCACCACCGACAGCAGTCTTTATAACCTCCTTATATGCATTCTCCTGACCCACAATACGCAGAGCTGGCTCAAGAGTGGCAGTACAGAGCCAATAGTTAGAATCATAACGCCCATCAGCAGGCTGCTTATGGATTTCCACTCCGGGAACGTCAGCGAGAAGTTCTTCATAGAGTGCCTGTACATGCTTATGATGATTGATATGATCATCTGCAACAGTCATCTGTCCTCGACCGATGCCTGCACAGATATTGGACATACGATAGTTATATCCTACAGCAGTATGCTGATAATATGGATAAGCATCACGTGCCTGAGTAGCATACCACATGATATTGTTCTTGGATTCCATATCCTCACAGATCAATGCTCCACCTCCGGATGTAGTGATCATCTTATTGCCATTGAATGACAATACGCCGAACTTTCCGAATGTTCCAAGCATCTGTCCATTGAACCTTGAACCGAATCCCTCAGCTGCATCTTCAACAACAGGAATATCATAGCGATCAGCAACATCCATGATTCTCTCGCAATCATACGGCATACCATAAAGAGCAACAGGGACAATTGCCTTAGGTTTCTTTCCTGTCTTCGCTATCCTATCCTTGATCGCCTCCTCAAGAAGTACAGGATCCATATTCCATGTATCCGCCTCCGAATCCACAAAAACAGGAGTCGCTCCAAGATAAGTAACAGGATGAGAAGAAGCACAGAAAGTAAAACTCTGCACAAGAACCTCATCACCAGGACCTACTCCACATGCCAGCAAGGCAAGATGTACAGCTGCGGTTCCGGCCGAAAGAGCTACAACCTCCTTTCCTTCACCGACAAACTTCTTAAGGTCGTCCTCAAATCCATTGACATTCGGTCCTAAAGGAACGACCCAATTGGTATCAAAGGCTTCCTTTACATATTTCTGTTCAACTCCTTCCTCGCTCATATGTGCAAGGCACAGGTAAATGGTTTTTCTTTCCATTATATTATCATTTATATTCTGCAATTAATTCACACCTTATGTCCCGGGTAGACAGTTCTGCCTTCCATAAGGCTATGTATCCTCGTCAAAGAAACGTCAGAAGCATGTTTGTCGCTTCTTGGGAATGTAGTCACAACTTCAACACCCGGTATATATGAGTCACCGGTAAAGACTGCTCCATCAGTATGATATGTAACACAACTCCTGTCATGACCAGGTGTCAAGGCTGCCGTCATCCTTACCCCGGCAAACAATTCCACTGAATCACCTTCATCCAGCACACGGACATTGGGGCTTTCAAAGGCAACAGGAGCTCCATGATACCTTGAAAAATTGAATTTGTCAGATGCAAGGCCCTCCTTTCCGTCAACAGATGTGTATATAAGGCAATCCGGATACAGAGCAATCAGTTTCTGAAGTCCATAGATATGATCATAATGCGTATGGGTAATGAAGACACCCTTTACGGATTTCTCACCAACCTTTTCCAACACCGGTTCAATATCACCGATATCAACCAGCCAGCAATCATTGCAACCGTCAGAAGTAAGGATGAAAGTTTTTGATGTAAAGACAGAATTGACTACCGTACTGACATTCATGAATCTATCTCCTTCTCATATATCCGATACTGAAAACCAGATAATTTGCCATACGTCTCATACTTGCTCCAGGCAGCAGGAACATAAGACGCAGAAATCTTCTGACATGGAACTTGACGGAATATAAATATCTTCCGAGTCCTTTTTTCTGATTACGGACATAATAATCTGTTCCAATGCCGAAGTTTCCCTCATCCAGAACATGTCGGACAACCCTGTTTATATTCTTTCTGCCGAGACTTTCGTAGAAAGGAAATTCGGCAGCCGGCAATCCCAACACCTCGACAAGTACACCTCCGAACAGTTTCCATGGATACATGACATCCATCCTGACCAGGATACGCTTCAACTCATCCAGGTCCAACCTTCCATGATTGACATGCAGGAACATCATAAGGTCGCACAAATGGCGCAGACCTATGCCGCTTACCATAAAATGATTCAGAAGATGGTTAAAGATATAGTATGCATTGAATTCAATTGAAGGTGTAAGAACCGACACACCATTTATCTGCAGTTCCGTCAGACCTGAAGTCAGACCTCTGACCGCCTCTTCCTGAAATTTTCTATTATAGGATTTCAAGGAATACATGCCACAGAAGCGGTGGACATCGAATTCTGTCTTTCCTATGAATACATGAAAGTGTTTTCCGTCATATATCTTTCCTCTCGCATCAATCTTAGTCGCAATCTCTTGGAAAACCTCATACGCATCCTCATATTTGGACTCCCCTATATAATAATCGATATCACCACATTGTCTAAGGTAAGGATTGGGATAGCATGACGCTACACCTTGTCCTTTAAGAAGGATCGGAGATACATTCCGTTTCTCCAAAGATTCCTTTGTCATCAGAAGATCATGATTCAGCTTCTGATGCATGAGCATATTGCCCATTATGAACGACTTTACCTTAGATTTGAGATCCGGAGAAAGGTTTTCCGAAATGGACGGAAGAGCAAGCATCCTGTTTCCTGCAATACCCAGGACAGACTGCTTCTTGGCAATCCTTGCGACCATTCCCCAATCGGAGAAATCGTCCGGAATCTCTAAAGGAGCATCCCAAAGTTCCGACTTTAAAAGCCGGATACAGATATCTTCAGCAAAAAATAATTTTTCTTTCATCAGTTCGTACCATCAAAAGGCAGTCTGGTAGCCTGACCTTCCTGACTTATATCTTCACGAAACAGAACCTTCCTGACTGTCATGAATATTATCTTGATGTCAGTAGCCAATGTGCAATGGTCCACATACCACACATCCAGTTCAAATGTCCTGGTCCATGACAGATTATTTCTTCCGTTCACCTGCGCCCAACCAGTAATGCCCGGACGAACCTCATGTCTGCGGTACTGCTCCTTGGAATACAACGGGAGATATCTGGGCAGTAACGGTCTTGGGCCGATCAAGGCCATATCACCTTTCAATACGTTTATCAGCTGCGGAAGTTCATCCACTGAAGTAGAACGGACAAACTTTCCTACTTTGGTGAGTCGCTGTACATCAGGAAGCAAGTTGCCATCTGCATCCCTTTCGTCAGTCATTGTCTTGAATTTGATCACTTTGAAAATCTTGCCACCTTTGCCTGGTCGCTCCTGAAGGAAGAATGCTCCGGCCCCCTTATTAGCGAAGTGAAGCCAGACAGTCACAGCCAGCAGAATCGGCCAGATGACCGACAACGCACAAAAGGCAATCAAAAAATCTATCAGACGTTTGAAAAAGTATTTATACATAATCTGCTATTTTACCAGTTGTCCAAAATCCACAATCTGGGTCTTATCGCTGATGACAATACCTGTCCTTATTATTTTTGCGGGATTACCGGCAACCATGCAATGATCCGGAACATCCTTTGTCACCACACTTCCGGCAGCGACAAAACAATGGTTACCCAATCTGACACCCGGAAGTATGATAGCCCTACCTCCGACTACACAATGGTTACCGATAACCGTATCCTGCCATAACTTTCCTTTATCACCCCTGGAATAATCGTGAGCTATTATCAAAGCCTCCAGCATGATGCGCGAATTATCTCCGATATGAATGCCTTTAGGATTCGCTCTATCCAATGTGGCTCGCCATGATATATTACAATCTTTACCGACATCAATCTTACGAACATGTCTTAAATATAAGACATATCCATTTGCAATCATCTTGCTTATATTCTGACGAAACGAACGTGAAATCATAACTTATCTTGATTAGCAGATTTCCACCAATTCACTTACTACCATAGGCCCTGTCTTCATCTTCATTGTACCCCAGCTCAGACCAAGTCCGAACGATGACATCAGAAGAGTCGCCTCCTTTGACTGAAGATGATCACGAAGACGGGTAACCATCAATGACGGAATGGACGCTCCACCAAGATTACCGAACTCCTCTAGGTTATAAGGGACCTTTTCTACAGGAAGCTTAAGTTTCTTGACGATGCGGTCGACGATCATCTTGTTGGCCTGATGTATCAGGAAATAATCGATATCATTATTTCTGTCGATGTTGTAATCAGCCATAAACTTTTCTATCGATTTCGGCGGACGTGAAATCGCGAAAGAAAAGACATTCATACCATTGATGAGGGTATGGATCGGCGCTCTGACTATACCGTTGCCAAAATCCTCATACTCGAATGATTCCGGAGTGGCAGGATGACGGAATCCACCGTGAGGAGTCATCAAAGCCTCATAACCTCCTCCATATGTATGGAAGTCAACGATGATTTCCGGTGCAGATGGGTCATATTCCAAAGCAATGGCAGTACCACAGTCTCCAAACAACGGAACTCGGCTCTTGTCCTTCATCGATCCCATACGAAGTGCCGTATCACCTACCAGCAGCAGGACTCTCCTGATATTACCGGCTGTAAGGAGATTTCCTCCTACAGTTACAGCATACATACATCCGCAGCAGCCCATAGGAATATCCATGCAGAAGCAGTCTTCAGTGAGTCCAAGTCTGTCCTGAAGAAGGCATGATGTAGGCGGTGTCTTGTAATCACCTGTAACTGATTCAAAAATCAGTGCATCTATACTTTCGCGCTCCCATCCCAGATCTGCAAGAAGCTTTTCAGCCGCAGCCTGACACATATCAGATGCGCACATTGTGTCCGGTCCAAGTCGTCTTTCCTTTATGCCGACAGTATTGTTGAATGTTTCAGCATCTTCAGGAGTAAAGAAATCAAAATCTTCACTCTTTACGACATTTTTCGGAACAGCGGCTGCAACACCAGCCATTCTGACGTTCCTGATTTCCCACCTTGCCATAAAATCCGATCCGAATTAAAGTTCAACCTCATACTTAGACATAAGAGCGACTCCTTTTTCATATGAAGTCAGCTCCATGATATCCTCAGGGTCGAACATAATATCAAATGTCTCCTCGAGGATAGCAATGATATTGAGCTGATGTACTGAGTCCCATGAATCCACGTTCTCTTTTGCAAATGCGCTTCCAAGTGCGCTTTCCTCTACACCAAACACTTCAACAAATGCCTGATTGAACTTCTCGATATTTGTCATAACTTATATTAATTTAATTCGTTCAACTTACTGTATAATGTTTTTCCTGCTTCATTTTTAGGTATGGCAGGTATAACTCTGACTTCAAATGCAGTCGCAACCAACTTTGTCTTGGCAACAAGTTCATCCTTAACTCCTGCAACCATATTCTCATCAGTTATGTATACATACATCTTTTCATCAGTACCGGTACATGCACATTCCACCGGATATTTCGCTTTGATTATCTGTTCGCACTCGTCAAGACCGATACGCATTCCAAAGAGTTTGAGGAAGCGTCCCATTCGTCCGACGATGTAGTAACAGCCATCCTCATCCCTATAGGCAAGGTCGCCTGTCTTCATGTAGCCGTTACGCTCATCACCAAGCATGAGGTCTTCCCTTTTGCGGGCATATCCCATAGTGACATTCTTTCCACGATAGCACATCTCACCTTGGACATTCGCCTCACTGATAAGGTTTCCATCCATATCTACAAGTGAAAGCTCTCCATTAGGAACGGCTATACCGATACTGCCGACTTTGTCGACTGCATACTCTGCCGGAAGCCAAGCCATTCTGGCTGTACCTTCCGACTGACCGTATGTCGCAATCCACTTCTTTCCGTTGTCGCGACAAAATTCTGCAAACTTCAGATTCAATGCCTTAGGCATTTTTCCTCCGCCCTGCGTAAGGAGCTTAAGATCAGGAAGATCCATTCTGAAGAATCTCATAAGATTGAGAATCTCATAGCTGTATGGAACACCTGTAAAACTTGTCGCCTTCTGTTCCTTGATGAATGCCCAGAAAGCTCTGTCTGTCATGTTCTGATTTGTAATGAGAACTGTTGCTCCTACATAAAGGTGGCTGAAGACAATAGAAAGTCCCATGGTGTAATACAGCGGAAGCACCAATAACGGACGGTCATCCGGAGTCAGCTCAAAGAATGTCGAAATATTCAAAGCTGCCGCATCGATATTTTCATACTTGTGTCTCACAAGTTTCGGACTGCCGGTAGAACCGGACGTCGGAAGAAGATGCGACAGATCTCCATACATCGGACAATGTGCATTGCCTGTTGACAGAAGAGAATATCCGTATGCTTCGGTAACTGCTTCATACTTTTCCGTCAGAGCATTTCCGGACGGAACACAAATATATGCAGGACGATAAATGTCCATCATATTGCTGAAGAGTTCTTCCTCTGTATGTGCATTCAGAATCAACGGAACATTTCTTGATTCAAGAAGTCCCATGATCCATGCTATTCCTCCTACTGTATTTTCGGTCAGCATGAATACAAGAGAACGTGAATCAAGATTATTGGCTACTTCCTTCGAGAATGTACAAAGCTCCCCATAGGTCAATATATTGCCCCGTGCATCAACTGCAGCCGGCTTTTCAAAAGGGTGTCTGTCTAGATTCAATATCATCTTAAACTTAAATTGAGGCGCATCCGTCTACACCCAGAATCTGCCCTGAAATATACGATGCTCTATCTGAAGCGAGGAAAGAACATGCATCTGCAACGTCATCCGGAGTGCCGAGACGTCCTAGTGCAATCCTCTGGATACGCGCATCAATCTTATCGCCGCTTTCGTCATAAAGTTCAGCAAAACGCTCTGTCTTTACAATACCAGGAGCCACAGCATTTACCCTGATGCCCATAGGTGCCAGCTCTTTTGCTGCCGACTTTGTAAACGACATGATGGCTCCCTTTGTTGCAGAGTATGCAGACTGACCGGCAGAACCAAGAACAGCTGTAACTGAAGCAATGTTGACAATAGATCCACCACCATTTCTGGCCATGAGGCGTGACACAAGCTGAACCATTTCGATTACTGCAATCACATTGACTCTGAACATCAGTTCTGTCTCCTGTCTCATGATCATACCGATCTTCTTGTTAAAGACGACTCCTGCATTATTTACCAGGACATCGATTCGGCCTTCTGCCTTGAATGCAGCCATGAATGCTGATTTCACTGCAGCCGCATCCGTTACATCGAAATAGACCGGAACAACCTTTGTTCCGTTCCTTTCGCCACATTCAGCAGCCCAGGCATCCATCGCCCCATCCTTCATATCGCATGCATAAACAATCGCACCGTCAGCTGCAAACCGTTCAGCGATCGCATGACCGATACCTTGAGCGGCACCTGTAATTATGCAGACTTTCTTTTCTAATAATCTTTCCATCATTTACTCTATTTGAGACTTCTGCCACCATCTATTACCAGATTGGTCCCGGTCACCCATGAAGCGGCATCTGACAACAGATATATTATGGCATACGCTATCTCCTCCGGCTCACCATATCGTTTCAAAGGATATTGTGCCATATCCTTTGAAACATCATCGTCAGACAAAAGCCTGTTATTTGCAATCAGTGCAGTGTTAACTCGTCCCGGATGGACGGCATTACATCTGATACCCTTACCGGCCAGTTCAAGTGCGGCATACTTCATATATGCAGTAAGCGCACTTTTAGATGAGCCATAGATTCCATTTGCTGGAGCAACATTTGAATATCCGGAGATAGACGAAGTGAAGACCACTGACGATGGATTGCTTAACATCTTCTTTCTGACCAATGTCTTCATCAGAATCATTGGAGCAAAGGTATTTATTCTAAAGACCTCATCCAACACATCTTCTGAATAAAACTGAACAGGAAGCATCTTTCCTACTCCAGCATTGCTGACAACGCCATCAAGTACCGGAAGTTCAGCAACCAGTTCAGAGCATCCTCGTTCAGATGAAAGATCGCAAACCACATACTTGTGACCTTCGCCATGAAGAAGAGCCATGGTCTCAATCAATGCGTCTTCTCTACGACCGGTAACCACAACAGAAGCTCCTGATTTAGAGCATTCTATTGCGGTTGTCCGTCCGATACCTGATGAAGCACCTGTAATGAGAATGGTTTTACCCTCTAACGAGAAAGGATTGTACATTACAGCTTTGATGCTACAAGATTATACAATTCACCGATTGTATTCTGCTTCTTCATCTCATCACCTGTGATTGTCACCTCATACTCTTCATCAATCATAGTGATAACCATCAATGCGATCAAAGAAGACCAACCGTCAAGACCACGGAAAGCAGTCTCCGGAGTAAGTTCAGCTACATTGATATCATCAAACTGATCTGCAAAATTCTCAATAAATTTAGTCATTTCCATAATTCAAAATATTATAAAGGTTTACATTAATTTCTTAGCAGGGTTTCCCATTACGGTAGTTCCTTCCTTGACTCTACGGATAACAAAGCTGAGAGCACCTACATGTGCATTATCTTCGACAACAACACCATGATTCAACACTGCAGATGTATAGACATCTGCGCAATTCTTGATTTCTGTGCCTCCCACGCAAGTCACATGTGTATCGATTCTGTTCCAGTCACCGATCTTCACATCATGACCGATGACCGTATAAGACTGTATCAGATTATAATTACCTACATAAGCTTCAGAACCGATGCTGGTATATGCAGCTATCACATTTCCGGTACCTATTTTGACATTTGTTCCAATTCTTGCCGTCTTATGGATGATTGTCTGGAACACACCCCCTCTGTCAATAATAGACTCCATGCATTTCTTTCTCGCTGGTCCTCCAATGGAGCAGACAAAAACATCTTCTTCCTGCGGCTGATATTCTGATATGGTTCCTATGATGGGAGGATAACCGACAAAACCATCCAAAGCGTTTGTATTGTCATCGATAAAGCCTTTTATGACGAATTCCTCACCATATCCGACACTCTCACGAACCAGGTCATACATAGTTCTGCCCATGCCGCCGGCTGCAATAATAATCAGTCTTTTCATTTACCCGAACATTTACTTATGGTCTGCTCAAAAACTTGGACAAGTTGTCCGGCAATAACATCTGGAGCAAACTTGATTTTACACTCATCGGCAATAGCTTTTCTGTCAAAGTCACTTCTTTTTTCGTACATACGGATCATCGCCTCTGCCAATTCTCTGACATCATTATTCTTGACCAGGATACCATTACCTTCATTAATAAACTCTTCAGGACCGCCACAAGCAGTCGCAATGACAGGTACTCCTAATGCCATTGCTTCGATACACACGACTCCAAACGTCTCCACATCAGAGGATAATACAAAAGCGTTGCTTTCTTTAAGATATCCTATTATTTCGTGCTTGGTCCTTCGCCCTGCCAGATTTACAAAGTTATTCAACTTATTTGTGTTAATCAACATCTTTAAATTATCGGACTCAGGTCCCGACCCGATAATGATCAGTTCACAATTCTTCTTATACAAGCCAGTCTCATTGAATGCCTCTATAAGCTTATCAAAACCTTTTCGTGGAATCAATGATCCGATAGCGATGAAGCGGAACCTTTGATTTGCTGGCTCAGCAATATCCTCCGATATAAACTCCTTTCCTACCATATCATTGATGACCTTCGCCTCATAGCCGAATTTTGTGCTGATGGATCTGGCTAATGCATCGGAAACAGCAATCAGTGAATCTGCATTGGCATATGCTATATTACCAAGATATCTCACCTTGGCAGGCAGAATATCCTGATTGATCAGGCTCCAATGCTCGATTCCAACCAATGGAATGCCATAGTTTCTGCTTATACCTGCAGCATTCGCAATATTGTAGCAATAATGCGCATATATGACATCCGGCTTTTCCTGTCGCCTCAATGCATGACGAAACAATAAATCCAATAAAAAGGATCTGAACTTATGTGCCAGCTTATAACTGAATATCCTTATGAAAACTATCGGCAACCAATATATTCCGTATATATTGATATTATTCTCCACCTTATGTGTGATACCTGGTTTTCTCCTATATTTTCTGAATCTGCCATCAACATATAACAAAGTGACCTCATGACCCTGATTCACAAGTTCCAAGGCCTGATCTTTCTCAAAACATCCGAATTGCGGTTCCCTATCGGTAGGATAACCATTTGCAATGACAAATATTCTCATCTATTGTTGCCAAAAGAAATAATATATATAGCATGCATCCGGGCCATACCGGAATAACGATATATACAACAGTAAAAATAAAGCGATCAACACGATGAAAGCTATCACATTGATTTTAGATTTACCGTTCTTGTAAAGATAGTATAACAAATATGCAGCTATGATCATCTTGAAGAATCTGAAATATCTGACAGGTCTCTGAAGGATGAATGAGTTAGCCAAAAGCATATTTAAAACTATTCCTGCATAATACAAATCATAAAAGCATAGAAAACGGTCGTTCGCGTAAAATGCCTTCATACGTCTGCTATATGCAATGATCATAAAGTCAATCATCAATGTAGCCAGGAAACTTACACCGATCTTGACCTCTGATATACTGGACTCGACGCCGCCAAAAGCATATTCTTCATAACCAAGCACCAACAGGAACGGCTCCATAAGCCTGTCTATGGCCTCCATCAATTCCGCTGATTTAAGTCCTATTACAACAGAAACCAACAGCACTCCGATCTGAACAGGGATATTGTTGAAATAATTTTTACGATACCTTAATATCGGATAAACAGCCAGCAGCAGGACTGCAGTCTTATGAAAACCACATGCAATCACAATACAGAGCAGATACTTAAGGAATTTCTTATCAACAATAAATGCGATGGAATATATGAATATACATGCTGCAATATCCTGACGTATGACATTCATCCACAACAAGAAATACTGACCGGCAAAGAGAGTGAAGATCAATGCGGGATAAATGAATTTCTCGCTTCTGAATGCCTTCATCAAAATATATATCTGCAGGAAAGCCCATAATGCAAAATATATGGTGACATGGACTTCATTTGCCGCAAATAACTCAGACACACCCCGGAAAATGTACTCAAGACGTTCAAATTCATGGGTGTCATACATTTCCTTGTAATTTGCATAATCAATACCGACATTGTATCGTAGTCCGAATACTATAGTGAAGATCAGGCAGGCCAGAATATCCCATCTCCTGTATTTCATATCAGGCATGAGTACAGCAGAACGGCCGTTCTTATAAAGAACAGAAGCACTGAACATCATTAGGAATGTCATTGTGTATACCAATACCGACTGCATTGGAATCATATAGTCTGATCAGCTAAATAACGTTGCCTGTATATGGCTGTAATCCAATTTACAATGAACAACGGTGTAATGAAAGATATCAGTATATCTTTCTTCTCATGCCACCCGCTGGAATATCCCCACGCCTCCTTTGCAATATGTATCAGGTCAGATGAAAAAGGCTTGTAACGAATAAGGCGGATAGTATTCTTGACAAAGGATCTTCTGAAAACAGGATCTCCTGTCTTCTGAAACAGTTCCTTATATATATTGTATGCTGTCTGAAATCTTGCAACACCGGACTTGCTGCTTGCTACACCACCGTCATGCCATCTGTACACTCCCATCTTCCTGTTCAATGAAATACCTTTGCCTACTGTGAGCAAATGATAGAACAAGTGCACATCTCTCCTGTATCTGTACTCTTTCAGATCAGATTCTATCTTATCCAAGGATGACATTCTTGCCATAAGCGTGAGCGGCTGGGTGACCCATACTGTAGAATATAATTCCTTTGTTATTTCCAGATTCCGGTTTTCCAAATAACGGTCATACGCATACTCCTTAAGCCACCTGTCTTTATTCTGCTCGTATATATCGAATCTATGACAACAGAAAGAGTAATCAGGATTAGCATCCATAAAATCCGCCTGTATCTGCAACTTCAGGGGATCTGTCCAATAATCATCACCCTCGCAAAGAGTCTCGTACTTTACTGATTTACGCAACTCGGACACATAATGCAACTTCTTCTTACCATTCTGATAGTGATTGTATTTCAGATAGTGGATAAGAACAAAACAGTTACGGTTAGTCTTATGCTGTGCATAACTTATATGAGCATGCTCGGTTTCATGTTCATATGCAACATTACTATCCTCAGTATCAAACTGCTCCGAAATGAATGAACGTATCTTGTCCTGAGCGCCGTCTGTCGATGCATCGTCCAATATCGCAATGACAAAAGGAAAATCGGTCTGCTGCATGACAAAACCGCTCAATGTATCAGTGATATATTGAGAGTGATTATACGTAATGCATCTTATCAAGACCTTATATTCTTGTGGATTCAGCATAACTGTGATTCAAATTTTAAATATCTCTCTATTGCCATTGAGCAAACCAATCCACCATCTCTGCATATGCTACCGGTATCCTCACATAACCACCATATTTAGTCAGATATTTGACTTTCGGAGCCAGATCGGAATTATCAACAGCATGATGCCCTCCATGACCCGCAGGAAGTTCTCTTAAATAGCATAAGCCATGGGCATTACCTACCATGGTCTTGAAGAATCTGGAAGTCTCAATAGGCACAGACTCGTCATCTACCGCATGCCATATCTTCAGTGGTTTCGGGAGGTATTTATATGTATTGTTGACGATATTCAACAGTTCCTTGTCATTCATCGTATGATTGACATATCCATTGTCCATAATCAGTTTTGTAAACGTATACGGATCAATGTCTGTTCCTGCTAACATCGGATCATATTCACTGAACTTATGTGACTGACTGGCAATGAATTCAATATCACTGTCACTCTGATTTGCATACCAATAGCCACTGTATCCGTAATCGGCATCTATTCCGAACTGGCTCAGCCAATAGTTCAGATTCACTGCAGTCGAATATCTGAATGATGCCACAATTGATAAGGAACCTGCCAGACTGGCCAATGACTTTATCGGGAAAGGCTCCTTATACCCCAACATCACTGTGCCCAGTCCGCCGTTACTTTTCCCAAATACATGAGCTCCATCTGTCCTGACATTGTAATTACTGCAGATGAATTCATATAGGCTTGAGAAGCATGACAATGCTATCGGAGTCATTCTGCAATCATACCCATAAACTGCGTCAGGACCAATCTGATACTTATCTGACATTCCCGAGCAGTCTGCTACTGCATAACCGTTCAGTGTTATAAATTTCAAATACTCCTTGTAACTTATCGTGTCCGGATCCTTGAACCGATATCCTCCCGTACCATGCCAAAAGATCACCAGAGGCACAGGTTCTCCATCAGGAGTATAGTTCGGTGGCAGAAAAATAAAGCCATTATCAAAATGCCGTACATCTGATGCCTGATCATCAACATCCTTTACTTCAAACGAGAAATGAGTTATATTTGATCTGGCATCAGATACGTCGTATGAATACACCGGATTTCTATATCCTGAGGTAACAACCAGGTCCAAAGTCCTTGATGACACATACTCATCATCTTTAAAGACTTCTACCTTGACATAAACTGTCTTAGCCGGTAAGTCACTTATATTTTCACAACACTTCAGATATCTGTATTTCTTATCATAACAGAAAACCCTCAATCTCTCATCCTCTTCCAGTACGATATCGTTTATCTTATTGACCTGCAAGAATCCTGGAGTATGATAATATTCCATAAAGTCCTGTCTTGACTCAGTCACCACCACCATCTGTCCGCTGGATTCATCTATTTTTCCACCCTGCAGTTCTACAGACAATTCATGTTCAACAACATTTCCGAAATCCGCCAATGTACATGACAATACGGATTGAAGTATCAGAAGAGTTGCAATCAACCTGCTAATGCTGCAGACATAGGGTTTTATCATAGCATCTTCATAAGTTCCCCGTACTTTTGTCCGAATACCTGAGAAATCATAGCATCATCAAAAGTACCGCCATTGAGCCATTTCGCATATACCAGAGATATGAAATTATTTTCCGGATACTTACAGCAGTCTACAACCTTGAAACCATTCCCAAGGTATAAATTCTTTATTGCCACATTCGTCTCAGCAGAATCGGTTACAACCAATTCTTTCTGCATCTGTTCTGATATACGGATCCTCTCTTCTGTCAACAATGATGCAAGTCCAAGACCTCTATACTTCGGAGAGACAGCCAACAATTTCAACAAACCTATCTCTCCATTATGATACCAATGATTTATGCTTCTGAACTGAACAGTTCCCGTACCTGCCAGTCTGTCGCCGACGAATACCACCAGACAGATTGAATTCCTGACCTTTTCCTTAAGATCGGCAATACTCTGATTGTATGTCGCATACTTCAATCCGAGCTCCATGTTAGTTTCATGAGCCTCATTGAGCAGAGCCTGTATTTCATTCCATGAAATCCAATACGGTTTAGGCATTATTGTCAGAACATTATCATCCACAACAATCTCTCTGGAAGTCAGACCCAGAACATTATCATCTACCTTTTCATAAATCAGAGTTCTTCCGGATCTATCTGAAATTCTTATCTTGTCATTTACCTTCCTTAAAAATGACTTCAGGGATTCGTCATCATCCGATAAAATTGTGCACATGGCTATCTTCCTGAAAACCGACGTATCGTTTTCAACAGCTTCACCAGTCCTGACATACAAGTCTGTCAAGACCCGCATGCCCGGCTCATCAATATTGTCGGGAACAATTATTTCATCGACATATCCATCAAGACCGAAGTAGTTCAATATCACAGACTTCGCACTCTCATTCAACTTGAAGCAATCTGCTAATCTGCTGTCATTGGAAACACCAAGAGAGTAATCGATAAGATTATCGACATAATTAATGCCTGATATATAATCGTAATAGTTGAAAGACAGTTCTCCGCTCAGTCTGAACCCTGCCTCAAAGAAATAGAAGCTTCCCTTACGATAAAAGGCAGACATCGTGACATATCCGTTATCAAAGCCTATCCCTTCAAGCATGCCTCTTACATAGTGATCGACTCCATCAAGATACTGCTTCTGATACAGAGACGGGAAAACCCAACCTTTCTGAAGAATAGGAGCACCCAGGGTGCCGTCACACAAAATCGTATCACTTGTACCTAACAGGCTGATAACTCCATCTTTAACATAATAATATACGTCTATCTTGATGCCATCATCAATGAAATCTTCTATAATGACAGTCCTGGAGGGAGACAGATCCATCGCAATCCTGTAGAATTTCTCGAAGGATTCCGGATCATATGCCACATTGATACCTATAGAACCAGCTCTGTCAACAGGTTTTATGATTACAGGATAACTGATCACATCACCATAAGCATATTCCGGCACGACAGGTATATGATATTCATTACATAGCTGCTTGAATTTGATCTTATCTCGAGTCAGATCCAGCTGCTCCATCGTCAGGTAACACGGCAGATGCAACTTTTCTGACAACTTGATCATGTTTTCTACACGGAACTCACTGAATCCTGCAAGTACACCATCCACACCTCTTTCCTTTGCCTTTATGTAAAGAGCATCAATATCACTCCAACTGATATCCCAGACCTCATCAGCATGCAATTTTGCAGGACTTTTAGAGTAGTCCAGATTGCTGTCCGTAACAATTGTATATATACCTTTGGAACGAGCTCTATCAATGATGGTTATTTCATGATAAGTGGCTCCTAAAATCAACAACTTATTCATTGGAACATACTGAATCAATTATTCTGACCATATCCTCTTCTCCATATCTCTGATCAACGGGGAGAGGTATCAGATTATTACAAATATCCGTCTCATCACATTCAGAATCAGCCCATTCCAACACATTGGGCCAATATTGTGCGACATATATTTTCCTGCCAATAAGTTTACGTCTCAATGAAACGCCATTCTCCGTCAGAAATGGGAAAACCATAGGAACGGCATTCTCAGGAAGCCGCATACCTCCTAGAGCATCATATAGCTGCTCATAATTCTTCCGTCTCTTGTCAGCGACTGATCCGTAATCTATACTGCACATTATCCTTGCGGATAATTTAGACATGAACCGGATCGGCATATCATGAAAATCTCCGCTTATCTTGCAAAAATCGCCATAACCTTCTTCAGGGGATAAATCTATTCGCTTGACCAGAGATGACATTCTTTCCCAGGACATATCCTGTTCTATCGGAAAATCTGCCACGGCGTCCGTATAAAGGTAACCTCCATCAGGCACTCCAAAGTATTTCCGGCAGCTGTAAAAGGTATCAATTCCATCAATAGGCCTCGAAAAGAAAGCCTGAGTATAATCTAGAATGAGCTGCTTGCCATATTTCAGTGCCAGTTCATTACAATATGCATCCTTAAGTCCCCAATAATTGGTGTATAGCAAAGCCTCATCTTTCTGCAGAGTTATTTCCTCTGCCAAATGGAAATCTCTGTCTATCCGGTAAAACTTATACGGAATTCCCAACCTTATAACAGGTTCAATTGCCGTATCACAAGTGTAAAGAGGAACATATATGCACTTATATTTCCGGCATCTCAACACATACTCAAAACAGAATCTGCCACTGTTCAAAGCAATGGCATCTGCATGATATTCTTTTTTTATCGGCAACTCCAGTTCGAAATATCCGCCTATGGCCTTCATACCTTTATTCAACAATTACCTTCAGCCATTCTTTTTGTTCACGCAACACATCTTCCATCGATATCGCGTCAGCAAATTTCAGAACAAGAGTGCCTATGGCATCATTCGCACCTTCAAATCCCTTTACCACATCACCTGCCTTAACCCAAAGATCCACCTCCACGATGGACTCTGAAAGCTTGTCATCTATTTCGAGCTTCACGAATTTACCGTCATTATCGGCATGAAGGATTATTTCAGCCCAATATCCGTCATATGGTTTCTGTTCAATCAATTCCGGCTCATCACCGACCACAGCTCTTACAATTGCTGTGATCAGATCTACACCCGTAGCATATCTCAGCATCTCGCAAAGACGGTTTCCTCCACCTCGTGGTGTAAGTTCCATGATATACGGCTTGCCGTTGGTACCGATTCTCGTCTCGATATTAAATACAGCCGTCCTGAGTCCAAGCAGATCGATTAATCGTTGGATTTCAGAGGCAAGATATTCCTCTTCACCTTCCGTATAAGTTGACGGCCACGAATACGCTGCAGGAGTATATGGATTAACAGCATCCATGTCAAAACGTTGAGATGAAAAACTTACAAACTTCAACTTACCGTCTTGAGCATAACTGTCAGTATCCGATGAACATCCTTTCTTGTCAATGAATTCCTCAACGATTATATGTCCACTTATTGAGAACCTCATGGCATATTCCAATGCGTCATATAAATCCGATTCACAATCCACACGTGTACATCCCTTGCTTCCGGCAGAGTCTGTCGGCTTTACTATAAGAGGATATGTAAACTTATCCTTGCTTGCATCAGCAGCCTCAACACTATCAAAGCCCAAAGCCCATGGGACATTAAAGCCATTCTCTGCAAGAAAATTACGAAATTTATCCTTGTTCTGAAGGATCACAACGCTTTCATGCGGACCGAATGAAGGAAGTCCCATTTCCTCCTGTACATAAGAAGCCGATACGACTCCCGGATCTACACCGAAAGACATGATACCATCAATCTCCTTCTCTCGAGCGACACGAAGAACTGCTTCCTTATCTACAATACTCACATTTACATACTCATCCGAATATTTATGAGCAATATTATCCGGCAAATAATCAGCTGTAATCACATAATAACCTTGCTCATGCGCCGCCTTGATTACAGGAAGGAGATAACGGATACCTCCCAAAAGCATCAACTTTTTCTGTTTCATCTGATAATAGTTCTCAATATTCTTTCAAGATCACCCTCACTCAATTCATGATGCATCGGAAGACATATGACGGAATCAGCCATCTTATGAGCGTTAGGAAGATTCTCTGGAGCAGCACTCGGAAGTCCCCTGTAAGTAGAGAACTCACTTATCAATGGGTAGAAATAACGTCTTCCAAAAACATTCTGAGCCTTCATATTGAAATAAAGCTCATCTCTTGTCATACCATATCTGTCAGGGTCGATGAAAATCGGGAAGTATGAATAATTATGCTTTACACCAGGCATATCATCCATAAAAGTCACACCTTCGACCTGTCTGAGTGCTTCACGATATCTTATGGCAACTTGGTGACGAACTTCAATAGCAGCATCTACTTGTCTGAGATTGAGCAGTCCGTATGCTGCACGCACCTCATCCACCTTACTGTTGATTCCAGGTGCTACAACTTCTGTCTCTCCGGCAAATCCGAAATTCTTCAGATAATCTATTCTCTTCTTGGTTGCCTCATCATGCATTACCAGAGCACCACCCTCAAGAGTATTGTATACTTTAGTGGCATGAAAACTGAGCGTGCTCATATCACCTGCATTCAAGACACTCTCACCATCCACCTCTACTCCAAAAGCATGTGCGGCATCATATATCACCTTAAGTCCATACTTGTCTGCAATTTCCTGAATCCTTTTCATATCACAAGGCTTACCATAGACATGAACAGGCATGATGGCTGTTGTCTTTGGAGTAATTGCAGCTTCTATTTTCTCCGGATCCATATTGCCGGTAGCGGGATCAATGTCGACAAAGACCGGCTTGCAGCCATTCCACCAGATGCAATGAGTCGTGGCGACAAAACTATATGGTGTAGTGATGACTTCTCCTGTCACCCTCAATGCCTGCAAAGCTGTCAGCAACGGCAATGTGCCGTTTGTAAAAAGGCTGACAAATGGTACCTTTAAATATTCAGCCAGTTCCTTCTCCAGCTGTTTATGGAAAGAACCGTTATTGGTAATCCATTTACTATCCCAAATCTCCTTTAACAGGGCATTAAATTCATCTAAATCAGGCAACAATGGTGAAGTTACCGTAATCTGTTTATTTTCCATGTCTGAATTTGTTTATAAAAGTCAGAGCTATATGCTTTATTTCCAAATAAGAGTCTAATCTGACCGCTTCGCACAGAAGTATGATCACACTCACACCTGCAGGCAGCTGTATTGCAAGTAATGCTGCTGATGGAAGATTGATGAAAGATATCCCCCATACTATGACGGCCATTATCAAAGCGATGATGAATGACGGGAAAATATCCTTGACCTGTTCCACGATGCTGTAATTCAGAAACTTTCCTGAATAAAACGCATTCAGATAATAAGCTATGAATCCTGTCATGACACTTCCGAAAAGCATCAGATATATATTCACGAATATACCTAGCAACAACGGCACAACAGCTATCATCTTCTTGATGATTTCAAGTCTCAGAAAAAGATCAGAACGTCCTTGTACCTGCAGCATATTGAGATTTATCGCATGTAACGGATACAGCATCATGCTGAAACACAGGATCTGAAGAAATGGAACAGCAGGAAGCCACTGGTCACCGATAAGACTCACTATCATAGGTTCTGCTATTGCAGCCAGTCCCAGCATACAAGAGAATGTAATCAGCATTGTAACCTTGATCACCTTCTTATATGCATTCTTCAGTTTTGCCAAATCTCCCTGGATCTCGCTCAGTACCGGATATGAAACCCTCTGGACCACGGCTGTCAGATTCGTTGAAAAAATAGAACCGAACTGATGTGCACGTGTATATTGTCCTAAAGTTGCAGGGCTATAGAACTTGCCGATGATAACCTGATAAATCTCCCTCCATACAGTATCTATCAATCCCGAAACCATCAGTTTCCATCCGAAATTAAACAGCTCTTTGAAACTCTTGACAGAGAACTGCAGCCTCGGATACCATTTTGCAAACACCCATAAGAATAATGAGTTAAGAAACTGCCTTGAAAGCTGTTGTCCGACAAGGCTCCATACTCCAAGACCGCCAGAAGCCATTCCGATTCCAACCACTCCACTCGCAACAGAAGCAATCGCGGACACCTTTGTCTGTGTCTTGAAATCAACTTTCTTTACAAGAATGGTACGCTGTATGATGGCAAATGCATTTATTATCACAACAGATGCCATGACCTTGGTCAAAGGTATGAGTTGTGGACGGTTGAAGAAGCTTGCAATTAAAGGTGCACATAAGAACATCACGCAGAATAACAATACACTCATGACCATATTGGTAATGAACACCGTGTTATAATCTGCATCACCTGCATCGTTCTTTCTTATAAGTGCATTAGAAAAACCGCTGTCTACAATACTGTTGAAGACAGCTATAAAGATGGCGATGATGCCTATCAGGCCATATTCTTCAGGACTCAGCAGACGTGCAAGAACAAGGCCGACAAGAAATGTGACTCCCTGATTCAGGATATTATCGGCAAAACTCCAGCCGACTCCCTTGATTGCCTTATTCTTTATCCCTTCTGCCATAGCGGATCCTAGCGTCCCCTATACATTTCCTCGTAATACTTCTCATACTCCCCGGATGTGATGTTATCCATCCACTCCTGATTATCAAGGTACCATCTTACCGTCTTCTCAATGCCCTCCTCAAACTGAAGGCTAGGCTCCCATCCAAGTTCCTTCTGTAGCTTGGTACTGTCGATAGCATATCTTGCATCATGACCGAGACGATCAGTAACATATGTAATAAGGTCAAGACTATGTCCTTCCGGATTTCCAAGAATCTTATCTACAGTCTTGATCATTACTTTTATGAGGTCGATATTCTTCCACTCGTTGAATCCACCGATATTATATGTCTCGTTGACCTTACCCTCATGGAAGATCACATCGATTGCTCTGGCATGATCCTCTACAAAGAGCCAGTCACGTACATTTTCACCCTTTCCATATACAGGAAGAGGTTTGCGTTTTCTGATATTGTTGATGAACAATGGAATCAGCTTCTCGGGAAACTGATATGGGCCGTAATTGTTCGAACAGTTGGTCACGATCGTAGGCATGCCATAAGTATCATGGTATGCTCTCACAAAATGATCTGAAGCTGCTTTTGAAGCAGAATATGGTGAATGAGGATTATATTTTGTAGTTTCATAGAAGAAATCATCACCATAAGCCTTATGTCCTTCTGAAGACGCTACAGTCTTGAACGGAGGCTCGATACCCTCAGGGTGGTTCATTGACAAAGCACCGTAAACTTCATCAGTTGATATATGGTAGAATCTCTTACCATCATACTTCTCCGGAAGGCTCTCCCAATAAAGTTTTGCAGCCTGAAGCAATGATAATGTTCCCATCACATTTGTCTTAGCGAAAGTGAAAGGATCCTTTATGGATCTGTCCACATGAGACTCTGCGGCAAGATGGATGATTCCATCGATCTTTTCATCCTGCATCAGCTGATAGAAAGCCTCAAAATCACAGATATCCATCTTTACAAACTTGTGGTTCGGCTTATCCTCAATATCTTTGAGATTAGCCAGATTACCTGCATATGTAAGCTTATCAAGGTTGATGATATTGTATTCAGGATATTTGTTGACAAAGAGTCTTACAACGTGACTGCCTATGAATCCTGCACCACCGGTGATGACAATATTTCTTCTGATTTTCATTTTCAAACTTATCTTCTAGCTAATGTATCTGAATCTATTTCCCTTTTCTTTTCTTCAATGACCTGAAGAAGATACTGACCATACTGGTTCTTAAGCATTGGCTGAGCAAGTTCCCTCATCCTATCTTCACTTATCCATCCTCTTCTATATGCGATTGCTTCCAGACAAGCTATCTTTAAACCCTGGCGTTTCTCAATGACTTCAACAAATGTAGATGCTTCAGACAATGAATCATGAGTACCTGTATCAAGCCATGCAAAGCCTCTTCCTAATGTCTGAACCTTGAGTTCCTTATCTGCAAGGAACACCTGATTCACTGTGGTTATTTCAAGTTCTCCCCTAGCTGACGGCTTGATATTCTTAGCAACATCTACTACCTTATTCGGATAGAAGTAAAGTCCTGGAACTGCATAATTGGATTTAGGCTCTGCAGGTTTTTCCTCCAATGACATGCAGTTGCCATCCTTGTCAAACTCTGCAACTCCATATCTTTCAGGATCACTTACCCAATAACCGAAGATAGTCGCCTTCTTGTCCTCTTCTGCAGCTCTGACCGCTTCCCTGAGCATCGGAGTAAAATAACTTCCATAGAATATATTATCTCCGAGCACAAGACAAGCAGAATCATCTCCTATGAACTGCTCTCCTATTATGAACGCCTGTGCAAGTCCGTCAGGAGAAGGCTGCTCAGCATAGTCAAAGCGTACACCGTAATCACTTCCATCTCCAAGAAGTCTCTTGAATCCCGGAAGATCATGTGGCGTAGAGATGATCAGTATATCGCGTATTCCGGCAAGCATGAGCACTGAAATGGGATAATAGACCATCGGTTTGTCATATATTGGCATCAATTGCTTTGAAATACCTTTAGTGATAGGATACAGTCTGGTACCGCTGCCACCTGCAAGTACGATTCCTTTCATGATGATATAATTACAGATTTTCTTTAAACCTCTTCCATAATTCCTCACCGAAGAGCACCCATGCCGCAGCACAGCAACCAGCAAGGAAGGTATAGATTACCAACAACTTAGCCTTACTTGGAGCAGCCTTCTTGATAGGGACTGTAACAGGATGGATTATGGCAAATACCGGCTTTGCCTGCTCCGCCTGAATACGAGCTCCCTCAAGCTGAGATGCAACCTGGGAATATACCTGATATGCGAGATTCATCTCCTGCTGAAGGCGTTCACGTTCTGCATTAGCACTTTGCAATATGACATTCTTATTTGCATCAATATACTTCGCATATTGCTGCTGTGCCTTATAATAGTCCTCCTTACGCTGACTGCAGATCAGCTCAAGATTCTTTACATCCTGGCGTGCTTTTGAAGTACGGTAATCAGACATATACTTCTTAAGATTCTCCGTCACTGCCTCCATTACGGTCGCTACAACCTGAGGATCCTGCATTTCAAGAGTCATCTGGGTCTTACCTGTCTTCTTGTCTATGGAAACCACTATGTTCTCCGAAAAGAAACCTACAACCTGTCTTTCCTTCTTAGGAAGGTTGGTCGGATCCAATACCATATCTTCATCAGTTTCTTCCTTATCCTTGAACAGCGACATCGCCCATCCGAGAACCCTGAATGGAGCACTGGTGACATAGCTCCACCACGGAGACATCTGATACTCTTTCATATAATCTACCAGAGGCGCCGTAATCACACTGTCCTTTCTTTCAAATGTTACCGGCAGATCGAAAAGCTCATATATGAATGGCGTCGAGTGGACAACATCAGGAAACATATCGACACTGATAGCATCTATGCTGTTGTTCAAATTGACTCCCATCATCGAAGCAATCGAACTTACTCCTGAACTTGTCCTCTGCTGGGTCTCCGGTGCAAAAGCTACTCCTGCTTTATAGGTCTTAGGAATGCTGAAGCCTATGACAAGACCAAATACAGCTCCTGCTATACACCATTTGATGATTCTCATCCTGTTCTTCCAGAGTTTGGAAACCAATTCCATGATATCGATGTCCTGTTCTTCCGGGCGTGGGATGTTATTTGAATTTTCGTGCATTTTATTTTGGTTTAGATTCCCGGGATGACCGGGATTACAATATATCGGTCGTGGAATGATTAACGGATCAGATTAGTTATGGTTGCCATCATTGTTGCGATTGATGAGGCTGTTGTAGCTACTCCCAGAACTTCCTGAAGAGCACCTTCTCTGTCTCGCTTCTGAGGTACGACTATCTCACAACCCGGCTCAACGTCTCTCCTTGAAAATTTTCTTGCCCTCGCCACTGTACCGTTCATATAGATCACATATGCCTTGTTCTTTTTTGAACGGAATCCGTATCCTCCTGCCATAGTTACATAATCGCGGACAGACATCTTAGAATCGTATGTGACAGTGTTAGGATAGAGGACATTACCTGAAACCTTTACTGTGTTGTTGTATTGAGGTATAGTAAGTATATCACCCTCTCTGAGCACTATATCGGCATCCGAGCCCGGCTTTGCGATAGCCGCAACAAGGTCAATTCCGACAAAATATCTTTCATCAGTATTGATTGTACTTGCATCAAGACTGTCCTTCGCTGAATCAATAACCTCCAGAGCTGCATGAAGTCTCGCTCTTTCCTCATCATCCATCTTTCTGCTGAAACGTGCACCCTTTACATAAGCCCATTGGTTTACACCACCCGCCTTGCTGATAAGGTCTGAAATACGCTCGGAGCGATGAGTGATAGTATATTTTCCCGGGAATACTACCTCACCGTCGATTGTGACAGAAGTCTGTTTATTGTAAGAAGGACTGCGCCTTACATAGATGTTGTCGTAAGGTTGAAGAACGAATCCAGCTTCATCGTCAAGCACATAACCATCCTTGAAAGAGAAAGTGAAGACTTCTGCAATCTTGTCTGTCTGCTGAGTGCTTGTTGCATCCTTGATTCTACGTGTAACATCGATCTTCACAGTAGATGCAGATTCAAGGAGACCACCTGCAAGCATGATCGCATCTTCGAGAGTTGTATTTTCCGCATATACGAATGTTCCGGGCTTTGCCACTTCTCCTCCGACCGTAATGTTGCCGAGATCCTTGAGATCATGGACGCTAGGAATGTAAAGAACATCGTTCTTGACAAGTTTCACATCTGGAGATGCCCCCGACATGATTGCGCCGATATCAACAGGAAGGAGTTCGAGAGTAAGGTCTTCACGCTCACGTGTTACGAGTGCACGGTTTGTGAATGCATCACCCTTAAGACCTTCTGCCTTATTGATGAGTTCCTTCACAGTACTGATTTCATTTCCAAGTTCGTATGTTCCTGGACGATATACAGCACCCTTGATTTCGATTCTGTTCTGGAATCTGTCAAGCATAGCACCCACAGAAAGAGCGTCGCCATCCATAAGAGTGAAGGTAGAGTAATCAGGTTCATTGATAGTAAATATCTGATACTCAGAACCATTCTTACGAATCATACGGATATTCTTGGTATAGGCATCACCCATGAAACCGGAAGCATATCCGATTACATCAGCAACTGTCTCACCTGGCTTGAGCTCATATGACATCGGACGCTTGACATTACCTGCAAGATCGACGATAATATCGTAAGCCGGAACATTGATGATGTCTCCTTCTTCAAGAATCATATCATTCATCTTACCTTCACGGATGAAGTCATAGATATCTACAGTAGCGACAACCTTGCCTTTTCTGATGAGCTGGATGTTTCTCAATGAGCCGAGAGGGCTGACGCCGCCAGCTCTGTGAAGAGCGTGATATACGTTTGAAAGCGAAGAAAGATAGTATGTTCCTGGATTCGCAACTTCACCCATCATGTTGACCTGAATGGTTCTGATGTTGCCAAGAGTAAGTTTTATTTCAGACTTCGCATCATCTCCGTCTACAGAGTAGATCTGACCTAACTTGTGCTTCAGATACGAATCCGCCTGCTTGATGGTCATACCGTTGAGACTGATCACACCAACATCAGGAATATTGATCGTTCCGTCTGGAGAGATGGTCTGACGGATTGTTGCCTGGTTTGTTCCCCAGATGTCGATGATCAACTCGTCTCCTGGACCGAGAACATAAGTTACAGGTGTAGGAAGATTTGAACTTGGCGCAAATGAGAGATTATCAGTTGTAAAGATATTACGGCCGAACACTGTCTTTGCTCCAGGATCTGCCATCTCCACAGCAACTGCATCCATGTCACCAGCCGTAGTCTCCAGAGCGCCGTCATTTGTTCTACGCTGACGCTCCTGAACTCCGGCAACCTTAGAAGCTGTAGTCTGGGCAGCCTGTCTCTGCTCATATTTCGCCTTGATACGTTCTGCCTGAGCCTGAGTTACACCTTTGGCAGCAAGTTCCCTTGCCATATCATTCTGGGATTTGCCCATTGCCATGCCATTTTCCACATAAGCAATGACTGCCTCATCAGACATCTGAGCCCTTGCAGTGACAGATATCATTACAAGGGCACATATCATTACCGTAATGGTCGTAATTCTTTTAATCATCTTTATTGTTATTTTATTTCGATATCGTATTTCTCGTATTCTGAATTCTTGGAAATAAACTCTGGAACTGTACGTTTCATCAGTCTGACCATATCAGGGATTTCAACCTGGATGGACAGATGCTCAAGTTCCGCTATGACTTCTTTTGCCTTCGCATGCTCATATTCCCGCACTTTGGCCACGCGGATTCTGTTATGCGAAGTCGGATCTGTATTCTCTTTGTTTGACAGAACCTCTTCGTAGAGCTTTTCTCCCGGCCTGAGTCCACTATACTCTACTGCAATATCCACATCCGGCCTTAATCCGGACAGTTTTATCATCCTTCTGGCAAGTGTATCAATCTTTACGCTCTCACCCATATCGAAGACGAAGATCTGATTACCGGTTGACATTGTAGCAGCTTCCATCACAAGTCGGCAAGCCTCAGGAATAGTCATGAAGAATCTTGTTATCTCCGGATGAGTTACAGTCACAGGACCACCTTTTGCAATCTGCTCACGGAATCTCGGAATAACCGAACCGTTGCTGCCAAGAACGTTTCCGAATCTCGTCGTAACAAATTTTGTCTTGCCTTTGACCTCGCCTTTGTCCATAGCAAGTCCGAGAGACTGAACGTAAATCTCGGCAAGTCTCTTTGTGCAGCCCATGATATTTGTCGGGTTGACAGCTTTATCAGTCGACACCATGACCATCTTCTCGACATCATATTCGATACACTTGTTGGCAACATTACGTGAACCGATGACATTTACGAGAACGGCCTCACATGGATTTTCCTCCATGAGCGGAACATGTTTGTATGCTGCAGCATGGAAGACAACCTGCGGTCTGTATTTGCGGAAGACATAATCGAGTCTAGGCTCCTGACGAACATCTCCGATGACAGGAACGAAGTCAAGTTCTTTAAATCTTTCCTCAAGCTCGAGTCGAAGATTGTGCATAGGGGTCTCGCCGTTATCGAAGAGGACAAGCATCTTCGGGCCGAACGATGCAAGCTGACGGCAGAGCTCTGATCCGATAGAACCGGCAGCACCGGTGACCATGATGGTCTTGCCACTGAAGTTGTCGACAATCTTTTCCATCGAAAGCTTGATTTCATCACGTCCGAGAAGATCTTCAATCTTTACCTCACGAATTGATGACTTCATGACCTTTCCGTCAATGACCTCATCGATTGCAGGAGCAACCAGAACCTTCATATCAAGCTCCTGACAGTACTCAACCAGTCTGTCTGCTTCAATCTTCACTACATCATCCTTCGGGAAAACTATTGCATCCACAAAGAACCTTTCATGGAACAACTTCAAGTGATCCTTCTCGTCGAAATAGAAGATCTTGATTCCATTGATGTTCTGTCCACGAAGACGACGGCCGAAATTAAGATAGCCTATCACATTGTAATGTGGAGAATTCGCAAGTCTTGTCACTGTCGCAACAGACTTATCATCAACGCCATAAACCATAACATTGATCCTCTTTCTGGAAGAAATGACCTTCTGTCTAAGAGCATCATAAGCTACTATCATCGCAACTCGCACCATCAGAAGGAACACGATGGTAAGACACATATCCATTGCCGAAAGCACCGCGTAGTAGGTATCAGCAAAAGGCAAAGCAAACATTATCAAGCCCACACAGAGCGACTTGAGGAAGGAAGCCATGCCAATTTTAGCAAACTCCTTGAGAGTCGAATGCCTGATGATTGTGCGGTATGTCTTGAATGCGACAAAGAACACTAACGACAAGACAAGAGAAAGTCCGAGCCATGTCAGAAAGAATGCCGTAGTCAGACCATTATCCGAAAGCATGAAGCGTACGAACATGAGCGTACACACCGATGCAGAGAATGCAACCAGGAGATCTATTGCGAGAATCAGTTTGGAATTAAAGAACCTGTCAATGCGGAACTTTGATACAAACTTTTCAACTATGCCAAATGCCATAAGTAAATTCAAGTAAGTTAAACTGCCGTCGGGCAAAGTACAGACACCAGAAAAGGACACCAAGAAAAAGCCTTCTTAGCGTCACAAGGAAAATTACACATGCCTTCCTTCAGGCCGAATCGATTTGCGCTATCCAGCAGCAGGATACAATTCAGCATTTATTTATAAACACAATATATGCAAAGATATATATTATTTCTATGAAATAAAACACCCAACCATGCAAATAAGACACTCTGCAAAGATCGAAAGAGAAGACGTCGGGTCAGTTAAAGGATCTCAAGATAAAGAGGGTCTACATAATTGGTCGCAACTGCCAGAAGACCAGGGAGTTCCACCACCACTCTACGAGAACGTCTTATGCGCAGGATCGTACCCTCCACACCTTTGAAAGGACCGTCCGTCACACGCACCCGCTGACCTTCGCGGAGTTTTTCAGTGATATCCTTCAGATAAAGGGCATCGTCATTCATTATCCGGCAGACACGGATGAAATCATCCATAGCCTTATCGGAAACAATGATCGGGTTCCTGGTGGATTTTTCCCACATGAAATGAGCATACCGGACTTCTCCCATCCTCCTGAGATATTCTTCCACAAAAGACTTGGTAGCACGGACAAAACAGAGGTTAGAGACAGCCGGAATAAAGACAACGGAAGTCTTGCCGTTACGCTCGACTCTCTTGCGGCACATAGGCACAAAATGCTCGATTCCGTCATCATTCAGCTGAGCAGAGAATTTAAGCACCCGTCCGTAAGACACGCGTATCGCAAACCAATTTACCTCCTTACCGTCTAACATAAAGGCAAACTTACGTTTTTTTTAGCTGATAAACAACATAAACCTATCTTGTGTTTGAAACTTCCTCCAAAAAGTCGAAGCTGAGGGCCACCTGAACCGACGAAGGAGCGGTCGGTGTACCACTATAGGGGCTGTCGAGAAGAGACTGGGGTTGAGATAGATCTCCACAAACGGAAAAAGGTTCAGCCGCCGCTGAACCTTTCTTCGTTTGTGGAGATGGGCGGACTCGAACCGCCGTCCAAACACCGCACCAGAGAGCTTTCTACACGCTTAGTCTGGCTTTGATTGTCGACCATGAGCTGCCGCAAGACAGGCTACTCAAGGCTTATCCTTTAAGTCTTAGCGGAATTTAAAGGAATCCTTCCGCGCATCCGGTTTGGATGATACCCCGATTTCCAGTCATAACCGGCCTAAAGACTGGAGGGATACTCGTCGGCGACGCAGCCTTGGCGTCGCGGATTAAGGTAGTGTGCTTTGCAGACTACGCAGCGAGTGCATAAGAGTTGTT
>JAFZFH010000069.1 GCA_017555965.1 Bacteroidales bacterium | reverse complement strand
AACCCTTTGCAGCCTGAGTTTCCAGCTTTCGTTCGATACCAGTCCGATCATAGAAGGTGAATGGCATGATTTTTCGTTTTGTGTCCTTCATTATGCTTCCTCCTTTCCGAAGATGCGACGATAATCCATAGCCTGAGCCTGAATCCGCTCGTATTCCTTATCCAACATTTCTCGACCCTTATCGGTGAGAATATAGCTGCGGCGGCGACCTTCCACTTTCGTCTCGCGGATGAAACCTTCCGAAAGAAACTGCTCCAGCAGGTTATACAGTGTACCGGAGCCGACACTGACACGATTTGCAGTCATGGCAGGAACTCTGTCCAGAATGTCCATACCATAACATTCGTTCTTGAGACACAGCAGCACATAAAACATCTGCTCTGTCAGGGTTTGAAATTTTGCTCTTGGCACTGCTCATCCCTCCTATTCTCGAATATCGAGTATTTTCATATTTATTATATTCTCGATTATCGAGAAAGTCAATTACGCGCTATCATGAAAATAAAAATCGGCGATACCATCGAAAGTCATCGCCGATTTTTGTTTGTTCTGTTGGTGATGGTCCTAAGGATTAATCATCCAAAACCCACGGAAGTGTTACCCAAAACTCCAAATCAAAATGGGGAGTAGCGAAGTCTGGTGCTCCGTATGGGTATAGCTCATGACAGCAGCGGATTTCGCCCCATTCTGTCTTTTCGCTGTTTGCAGCATCTTCATTTAGAATATTGCCTGCAATCCGGTAGCTAAATTGATATAGATGCCCATCATCCTTCGGAATGATCTCACACACATAGGTAGCTTTGTCAGCATCGATCTTCAGTTCGCTCAAAACGGAGTGTATCTGCTCCGGTAAGTCCTTTTGCTTTGCTATTGCTACAAAGTTGCGGCAGTCGGCGCACTCGCATCCCCAAGATTCCTGCTTGGAATACCACCGCGCTGTTGCCGCTTCGTCTATTTTAACGGGGATACCAAATAGTGTTCTGTTAATCATTGATTTCACCACATCATTTCCGAATTCTCACACAATGATGCTTCAGCGGCTGTTGCTTAATGGGCAGGTCAGCAATCTCCATCAGGTCCTCGGCTGTGAATTCATCGATCCTTGCCTCGTACCAGGAGATCTTCTGATCATAATCTCCAAGCCAGATGCTCCATAGTTCGATCTCATCCGTGTGTTCCAGCTGTGTTTTGATGTATTCCAGGATCTTTTCAGCGCGCCCAAGATTCAGGGAGCACTCGATTACAACCCGGTAGTCTTTCAAAGACTCGGTAGGCCCGTGCCTGATATCCATGTCGTAGATTTCGAAGTCATCATCGTATCCTCCGTCATCAAAAATACCGTTCTCGGTATCAATCACAATATTGGCATCCGACCACAAGATGACATCAGGCTCATCCCGGTCAAAATCTGGTGCCAGTATATTTTCTGGAATATCTGTAATACCCATTTCAAGAGCTTCGTTTACGGAAAGCTTTCTGAAATGAGGATTCTGAACGGTATCAAGGGGAGTGTCAGAAGCGAGATATAGCATCAGACTCATTTCAAGCACCTCTTTCTCTCATACTCATTTTCTCTATTTTACTTGAACCAAGGCCGGCTTTCAAGAAAAATCCTATAAACTTTCATAACGTTGACTTTTATGATAAAATATTTCTGGTGACCCGCAATGAAAACCTGAAAACATCGAGTAGATGGGTGAAGGGCCCTACAAGAAAGACAGGAGGTGAGCAGATGGATGACGAATTGATCGTGAAGCTGTATTGGAATCGGTCTGAAAATGCAATTTCAGAGACTGACCGGAAGTATGGCGCATACTGCCACAGTATTGCCTACGGTATTTTACAATCCAAAGAAGATGCCGAGGAAAGTGTCAACGATACATATATGGACGCATGGAACTCCATGCCGCCACATCGCCCTTCCATTTTGGCCACTTTCCTTGGGAAGATTACCCGCCGGATCTCCATCGACCGCTGGAGAAACCTGAACCGTGCAAAACGGGGCGGGGGAGAAGTCACTCTTGCACTGGAAGAATTGGAGCAATGCGTTGCCGGCAGTCACGATGTTGAGAAAGAGATTGAGAAGAAAGAGCTGGTGCAGGCAATCAATCGATTCCTGGATACACTTTCTGTACCGGAACGGCGGGTATTCCTGGCTCGGTACTGGTTTATGGACTCTATCCAAGATATTGCGACTCATTTCAAGTTCTCCCAGAGCAAGGTAATGTCGATGTTGTTCCGGACCCGGAACAAACTACGGCGACAGCTTGAGAAGGAGGGTTACCTATGAAATCCGATGAATTACTCGACGCCATCGGCGAAGCGAAGGACGAATACGTCCAGGATATAAGAAACGCAAAAGTAAAAAAGATACCCGGTTGGGCCAAGTGGACTTCCGCCATTGCTGCTTGCTTGGTGCTCACCCTTGGTGTAAGCTTGTTCTTTGGCGGTATGGGCGGAAATGCAGGCAGCGGCGGCGACGATGACCTGAAGTATATGTACTATGTAGGTCCTGTGCTGCCTCTGACAGTCCAGGGAGACGCTTCTGGTATCACTGCAACAAGAAATGTGGATTACAATTTCTCTGGGTATTACACTTACCAGGAGAGCTATGAGGACAGTAAAGGCGAACCTGTTTTCTATGACCGATATGATAACAAGGCCTATGTGACAGACAGCTATGTGCTGACAAATGAGTCTGACGAAGATAAGACTGTGACACTGCTGTATCCGCATATTGGAAATATGCGGGAATATATCAACTACCCTTCCATTACCGTAGATGGTAATTCCATTACTACAACGATGTATCCGGGTCCTTATTCCGGTGGATTTGAAGGAGCTTGGGGTTCCAACGAAGCAGGTACGATAAATATCGCTGCGTTGGACTGCTTCGAAGGTTATCAGGCACTGCTTTCTACGGATGATTATCTGAATTCTGCTTTTGATGCCTTCCCGGTTTTGGATCAGAAGGTGTATGTATATCACATGCACGATTTCGTATATAGCGAGACCGAAACGGATGGAAGCCCCACACTGAGCTTT
>JAFZFH010000068.1 GCA_017555965.1 Bacteroidales bacterium | reverse complement strand
CTCGACGGCATCCGTCTCCACCTCGAGAACCACTTCCGCGACATGCAGGATATCGAGTTCACTATCCAGGACGGTAAGCTTTGGATGCTCCAGTGCCGCGTAGGTAAGAGAACTGGTCTTGCAGCTCTCAACATGGCAATGGACATGCTCGAGGAGGGTATGATCGACGAGAAGACAGCTGTAACTCGCGTTGCTCCTGCACAGCTCGACGAGATCCTTCACCCAATCCTTGACCCGGCTTCTGAGAAGAAGGCATCAGTTATCGCTAACGGTCTTCCAGCTTCACCAGGTGGTGCAGTAGGAGTTATCGCATTCACTTCTGAGGCTGCTATGGAGGCTGCTGAGAAGGGCATCGCCACTATCCTCGTCCGTGAGGAGACTTCACCAGAGGACGTAGAGGGTATGCGTGCTTGCGCAGGTATCCTTACTCAGCGCGGTGGTATGACTTCACACGCTGCTCTCGTAGCACGTGGTTGGGGTAAGTGCTGTATCGTAGGTTGCGAGGCTATGCACATCGACCTCGAGAACAAGGAGATCAAGTTCAAGGGTTCTGACAAGGTATACCACGAGGGTGACGTTCTCTCAATCAACGGTGCCAAGGGTTATGTTTACGATGTAGCTATCGACACAATGGACGCATCTGACAACCCACGTTTCCAGCAGTTCATGAACATCGTTGACAAGTTCCGCACAATGGGCGTACGCACAAATGCTGATACTCCAGAGGATGCAGCACGTGCAATCAGCTTCGGTGCTGAGGGTATCGGTCTCTTCCGTATCGAGCACATGTTCTACGGACAGAACGCTGAGACTCCACTTTCTAAGCTCCGCAAGATGATCCTTGCTAAGAATGACGACGAGCGCAGATCAGCTCTTGCTGAGCTCGAACCATTCATCAAGGCTGCAGTCAAGGGTACAATGAAGGTTATGGACGCCAAGCCAGTTACCTTCCGTCTCCTCGACCCACCTCTTCACGAGTTCGTTCCACAGACTGAGCTTAAGAAGAATGAGCTTGCTGAGGAGCTCAACATCACTGTAAGCGAGATCGAGAAGCGTGGTGAGTCACTCCACGAGGTTAACCCTATGATGGGTCACCGTGGTGTTCGTCTCCACATCACATATCCTATGATTTCTGAGACTCAGTTCCGCGCAATCTTCACTGCAGCCGCTGAGCTCAAGAAGGAAGGCTTCACTCCTAAGCCAGAGATCATGGTTCCTGTAACTATCTCTGAGCGCGAGCTTCGCTTCCAGAAGGCTATCTGCGAGAAGATCAAGGCTGAGGTTGAGGCTCAGTTCGGATTCGAGATCGAGTACATGTTCGGTACAATGATCGAGATCCCACGTGCTGCCCTCACAGCTGACCGTATGGCTAAGACTGCAGAGTTCTTCTCATTCGGTACAAATGACCTTACTCAGATGACATTCGGATTCTCACGTGACGATGTAGGAACATTCATGGGTGACTACCTCGGCAACAAGATCCTCGACGCTGACCCATTCAAGACTCTCGACCATAAGTCAGTTGGTAAGCTCGTAAACTACGCCGTTAAGGAAGGTCGCGGTACTCGTGACGGTCTCAAGTGCGGTATCTGCGGTGAGCACGGTGGTGATCCTGCATCAGTTGAGTTCTGCTACAGCATCGGTCTCAACTATGTGTCATGCTCTCCATTCCGAGTTCCAATCGCACGCCTCGCTGCTGCTCAGGCTGCAATCAAGGCTAGCAAGTAATCTTTAAGATTATATACAGAAACAGGTTATCGACATGTCGATAACCTGTTTTTTTATATCTTTGCATATACTAACAATTAAACGAAATGAAAAGATTTACATTTATCCTTACTGCCATAATGGTTCTGAACATCACCACAGCATTCGGATGGGGTCCTAAGGGACATGATGTCGTGGCAGCCATAGCAGAACAGAACCTCAGTCGCAAAGCGAAAAAGGAAATCAGCAAGATCCTTGACGGCAAATCAATAGTTTATTACGCTTCATGGATGGACAACATCCAGAACTCCCCTGAATTCAAAGATCTTTATACTGAGACAAAGACATGGCATTATGCTAATGTAGATAAGGGACTGACATATCAGACAATGACCAAGAACCCTGACGGAGATGTTATCAGAGGATTGGAGCAGATCACCAAGGAAATGACAGACAACTACAAGAATCTGTCAGACAGCCAGAAGGCTACATACCTGAAAATGATTGTCCACATGGTCGGCGACATGCATTGTCCTTCACACGCCGGAAGACTCAGCGACCGTGGCGGTAACGGCACTAAAGCATTCTGGTTCAGAGAAGAGACAAACCTCCACTCTATCTGGGACAGCAAGATGATTGATGCGGCACGCAAGTGGAGCTATACAGAGTGGGTTGATCACCTTGACCGTGCTGACAAGAAATATAAGAAGGCAATTGTTGCAGGAGACTACGAAGACTGGTTCATGAAGACAGTCAAGGAAGCTGCTGCTTATTATGAATATGTAGAAAACAGCGGAGAGATCGTTCCTTCGCTTTCATATCAGTTCGTGTACGACTTCTCACCAGTCCTCGAAGAGCAGCTCCTTAACGGAGGATACCGTCTGGCACACGTCCTCAACACAATCTTCAAATAATACAGGATTACCTATACACAAAGAAAGCAGACTAAAAGTGATTTTAGTCTGCTTCATTTTTTATGCTTGTCAGGATTAGAGAGTAAAGTACTCGCAATCCTTACCGCAACGTGTCTCAACCACTACGTTGATCTTACCCTCACGTGCGAGCCAACCGAGTGCAGTGTAGAAATCTGCGCTTGCAAGACCAGTCTCCTTCTTGAGCTTAGTCTCAGTCATCTTACCGTTTGCGTCGAGAGCGTTCCAGATCACGCCTGCGTTGTTTCCAATGTTGTTGATTTCCATAGTTGTCAATTGTTAATTTATAACATGTTAATTTTCAAGAGACAAAGATACGCAATAAATTTCTAAAATCACTTGCATTAACAAAAACTTAACAGCCGGCAACACCCTTCCATGTTGATGGAACAGGAGCCTCGACGGTCATTTCCTCCTTCTTTACAGGATGAATGAATGTAATCCTACGGGCATGGAGAGATATCCCTCCATCAGGATTTGAACGCGGAGCGCCGTATTTAAGGTCACCCTTGATCGGACATCCCATATTTGAGAGCTGACAGCGGATCTGATGGTGTCTTCCAGTCAGAAGTTCCACCTCCACTAGCCAATATCTGTCGGTCTTCTGTATCTGACGATAATTGAGTTTTGCAAGTTTGGCATCTTTCCTGGCAGCACCTGGACGGCATACATAAGACTTGTTCTGCTTCTCGTTGCGCCACATCATATCCTCAAGGCGCCCTTCCATTGACTGCGGCGCAGCACAAACAAGAGCCCAATAGAACTTATGGACATCTGACTCTCTGAACATGGCATTAAGTCTTTCCAAAGCCTTGGATGTCTTGGCAAGAATGGTTATGCCGCTCACAGGACGGTCCAATCTGTGCGGTAGTCCCATGAACACCTGTCCCGGCTTTGCATCGCGCTGGGCGATGAAGGCCTTATATTTCTCACTCAGAGGTTCGTCTCCGGTCTTGTCTCCCTGTACAATCTCACCTACCTTCTTATTTACTACAAGAAGATGATTATCCTCAAATAAAATTCTCGATGCGAGATCTTCAAATTCCTCGCGTGGCAGTTGTCTATAAATCATGACGCAAAAATAGCAAATATGTCATTACAAGAAGCCTGTTGTCACGGAAAAAACTGACATTTTGACATATATTTCGACTCACCGGTACTTGGCACAAGTTTCGATATTATCGAGGCACACGACAAGATTATAAATTAAGTAAAAGATAATATTATGGGAAAAATCATTGGTATTGACCTTGGAACCACCAACTCATGCGTGGCAGTGATGGAAGGTAATGAGCCTACAGTCATCATCAACAACGAGGGACAGAGAACAACTCCTTCAGTGGTAGCATTCACTGACGGTGGTGAAAGAAAGATTGGTAGCCCGGCTAAGCGTCAGGCTATCACCAACCCTAACAAGACCATCTTCTCTATCAAGAGATTCATGGGAGAGAAGTACAGCCAGGTAACAAGCGACATCTCTCGCGTACCTTATAAGGTAGTGAAGGGCGACAATGACACTCCAAGAGTGGACATCGACGGCCGTCTCTACTCACCACAGGAGATTTCAGCAATGATTCTCCAGAAGATGAAGAAGACTGCAGAGGAATACCTCGGTCAGGAAGTTACTGAGGCAGTTATTACTGTTCCTGCATACTTCTCAGATTCACAGCGTCAGGCAACTAAGGAAGCAGGTAAGATCGCAGGTCTCGAGGTTAAGCGTATCATCAACGAGCCTACTGCAGCAGCACTTGCTTATGGTCTCGACAAGATGAACAAGGATATGAAGGTAGCTGTATACGACCTTGGTGGCGGTACATTTGATATCTCTATCATGGAGCTCGGAGATGGCGTATTTGAGGTTCTTTCGACAAACGGTGACACACACCTCGGAGGAGATGACTTCGACCAGGTTATCATTGACTGGCTCGCATCGGAGTTCGCAGCAGAGAACGGTGGCATCGACCTTAAGAAGGACCCTATGGCACTTCAGAGACTCAAGGAGGCTGCTGAGAAGGCTAAAATCGAGCTCTCAAGCCAGACTTCAACTGAGATCAACCTCCCTTACATCATGCCGGTAGACGGTGTCCCAAGACACCTTGTAAAGACACTTTCAAGAGCTAAGTTCGAGATGCTCGCTGACACTCTTATCCAGAGAACAGTAGAGCCATGCCGCAAGGCACTCCAGGACGCAGGTATCAGCGCATCTGACATTGACGAGATCCTCCTCGTAGGTGGTTCAACTCGTATCCCTGCTATCCAGGCAGTAGTTGAGAAGTTCTTCGGAAAGACTCCTAACAAGAGCGTTAACCCTGATGAGGTTGTAGCAATGGGTGCAGCTATCCAGGGTGGTGTACTCGCAGGTGATGTGAAGGATGTACTCCTTCTCGACGTAACTCCGCTTTCACTCGGTATAGAGACTCTCGGCGGTGTCATGACCAAGCTCATCGAGGCTAACACAACTATCCCTACCAAGAAGTCACAGGTATTCTCTACAGCAGCAGACAACCAGCCTGCAGTAGACGTACACGTACTCCAGGGAGAGCGTCCGATGGCTAAGGACAACAAGCTTATCGGCAACTTCATCCTTGACGGTATCGCACCGGCTCCAAGAGGTGTACCTCAGATCGAGGTGACATTCGATATCGACGCTAATGGTATCCTCAACGTGTCTGCAAGAGATAAGGCTACAGGAAAGGAGCAGAACATCCGCATCGAGGCTTCATCAGGTCTTTCTGATGCTGAGATTCAGAGAATGAGAGACGAGGCTAAGGCCAACGAGGCTGCTGACAAGGCAGAGAAGGAGCGTATCGACAAGATCAACAATGCTGACGCAATGTGCTTCCAGACTGAGAAGAACCTCAAGGAGTACGGAGACAAGATTCCTGCAGAGAAGACGTCTGCTATCGAAAATGCAATGAACTCTCTCAAGGATGCTGTCAAGAGTCAGAACATCGCTGGTATCGACAAGTACAATGCTGAGCTCGAGGCTGCATGGCATGCTGCATCAGAGGATATGGCAAAGGCGGCTCAGGCCGGCCCTCAGCCAGGCGCACAGCAGGGACCTTTCCAGGGCGGTGCTGACAATCAGGACGTAGAGGAGCAGTAATATTCCTACTCACAGATAACAGAAGGACATCAGAAATCTGATGTCCTTCTGTCGTTTATGTAACACAAAATAAATATTAGCATGTTAAAATAAATTTTAGCATTGCACTCGAAAATAAAAAAAAGAAAAAACTGAGAAATCTTTTTTATGATCTGATGATGCTGACGGCCAGGCACCTTACTTTTGGCGGAAAACGAAACGACATGAGAAAGACGAAATTATCAGTTATTATTGCCCTTTTCTATTCCATCATCCTGACCGCATGTTCTGAAACATTCCTCGAATCATCAGATCGTGAAAGTTCAGGGTCCTCCCATTTGATTCTACGTCTGACCGGGACTCCCGGAAGCAAAAGTTCAATCTCACCTGACGAGAATCGTATAAACAATATCTGCCTTATGATTTACAGAGCTGAAGACGGAAGGCTTATCGTAAAGCGGAACATGAACACGGCAGATGAAATCGACATAGAACTTGACAGTGGGAAATACAACATATACGTAACTGCAAACATGGGGGATTTTAATGCTCCCGACAGCGAATCCGGCATCGGACAGACCATCCATATAGTCAATTCATTTTCCGAAATGGATGAAGCCCTGCCTATGTGCTGGACAGGGACTGCAGAGATAAGATCAGGAGAAACAACAACTATACATGCTGGACTTTCAAGACTTGTATCAAGAGTCGGATTAAGAGTTGAAAGGGGGGTATTGGACGGACTTATCATCCAGTCAGTCCGTTTGTATCAGGGAGCCGGAATCATTCGTCCATTCATGAAAGACGGAAGTAAGATGCTTCATCCAAACGAGGCAAGAAACGGAGACTATGCCACAGAAGAAGATATTGCACGTCTGATGGCAGGCGAAGACATATTTTTCTATGTGACAGAAAACTGCCAGGGCACCCTGTTGCCTTACAACAAGGACCCATGGAAAAAAATTCCCGACAACATAGGTAACAAATCCTTGCTATGTACATATCTTGAAATGACGGGCAGATGGAGCAGAAGTTCAGAATATGAAGGAAGTGTGACCTATCGTTTCTACCTTGGAGAGAATGCCGACAATAATTTTGACGTCAAAAGAAACAGCATCCATGACCTGACACTCTATCTGGAGGAGGAGAGTCTTGATAAGCTGAACTGGAAGATTGACACATCCCAGATGGGACCTGCGACATGGGATGCATATTCCAGCCTTGAGAACAACTATAATAAAAATGGAAAGTTTCATGTAACTGAAAACATCCGTCTTGACCTGAGCCTTGACGAAAGAGGACAGAAGTATTGGAGAAAAAGAGACAACGACTTCGCATTGTCCGGAATAGATAGGAATGGAAATACAATCATACGCTTCGATACGCTGACAGACTGTGGCAATGGAAACTTCATTGCGATGGGTACATGTACTGCACAGGGAGAATATGATATCGTTATGATCGACAACAAGACAGGCAAGACCGCATACACTCTTCAAAGCGGAACAGTGGCCCAACCTTATATCAAGGCTGAATATAATGACAGCGGATTTATGATAAATGGTGATCCTTGCGAAATTCAGCTTTTCCTGACCGACAGGAACGGAAACAATCTCAACAGAAGTGAGTTCTACGGATGCAATCTGAACGGATGTGACTGGAACATAGAAATAGAGAATGAGTCCCAGGGGCTTAAGTTGAAGGAAAATATTGAGATCGAGCAGATAGAGGGAATTTCAGCAAGCGGAGGCTATGCAGTCTGTTATAAAGTAAAATTCCTCAATGATGGCAGAAATGATCTCTGGAACAGAAAACTGACAGAAAGCCTGGGACCAAATAAGATTCAGCTGTCATATGAAGAGCGTAATTCATGCGCGTCATGCAAGCATTCAATGAGTCTCTACTGCGACGATATCGAAATGACATTCATGCCTGTACCAGAGGATAAGAAAGCTGTTCTGCAGAATGAATTCATGTACCTTATTGACAATCCGTCAAACCTTCCCATAAAGATCAGAGGATTGAAGATGAACAGCCTCAAGAGCACTCCATCTCAGGACTATATCCTGCCGGTACTGTGGAAAGCAGTATCAGGACACGTATCAACAGACCCTCTGGTCATATCCCCGATGCCATATACAGTCTGCTCTCTGGAAGATGAATCCACGGCACATATTGTCATTGACGGCAAGACAGGCTATGCGGCAGAGGACCACGGAATCGGACAGGACGATATCCCTGACCAGAAGGCGATGTTCCATACATTTGAAGCTGAACTGGCATACGGAAACCACTTATGGTCTCCCGTATTCAAGGGCAGAATAGATCTTTACGACAATCCTGCACACACCGCACTATATGGCAGCAACGGATATGTAAATTGCGGTATGATACTGCATACTGATGCAGGAAAACAAGAAATGTATGATAGTAAGAATAATGAAATTGGCAATTTCAATCTGTATGGAGATATTCTGAACAAGGATTCGATAGGAAAATTCAACGACCTGATCGAAGTAGACATTACCATCAATGAGCAGAATGAAATCGTTGCAACTTCATCAAGAATTGCAGACCTGCAGGTCACAATATCCGGAAAACTGAAGGGACATATACGATGTGTCACCGTACAGGACCCGTTCTTCACGATATGGGGACACTACTTTACGCATTCACAGGATTTCAGCAATTCCGGGACATATAGTACAGGCAGCATCTCAACAAGGATTGATGGCGGAGCATTGGCAGAATCGTTCGTTCAGATGCGCTCAATCCCCTACTATTCTGTTCTTGACGCATGGAATATAAATGAATTCATAGAACCGTATTCGATGGCCAATACTGTCAGAGAATATCTGAAACCTTACGACCTGGAGATCAAGATAGAAATAACCGCAACCGACGGTGCTCCTGTGGCTGTAAGATTTTCAGGATCATCCAGATACAGGTACACAAATTCAAATCCTGTCACATGGTATACCGGATTATTTTCGTCAGTGACCATGGTACCGTCCGCCTATTCAGGATTTGATGACAGGCTGGATGACGACGACTGTCCTCCGGGAGAAATCTTCAAGGAAGAGACCGTCACGTTGAAACCGACAATAACTTATGGCAACAAGAGGAACATCTTTCACCTGAGCCTATAAAAGAAAAAAGGGGATGACTTTTCAGTCATCCCCTTCTGAATTATTCTGCTGCCTTGAGACGCTCTGCGTTCTCGGCAATCTGAAGCTGGTCGATAACCTCCTGAATCGCACCATCCATGAATACAGGAAGATTATACATTGTGTAGTTGATACGGTGATCGGTCACACGAGACTGAGGATAGTTGTATGTACGGATCTTCGCCGAACGGTCACCACCCGCAACCATAGTCTTTCTCTTAGCAGAAATCTCAGCAAGATACTTCTCATACTCCATATTGTAGAGTCGTGTACGGAGCTCCTGGAGAGCCTTGTCGAAGTTCTTCAGCTGTGACTTCTCATCCTGGCACTGTACCACAAGTCCTGAAGGGATATGGGTAAGACGGATTGCAGAATAAGTTGTGTTCACGGACTGACCACCTGGACCTGAAGAACAGAATGTATCCTTACGGATATCGTTCATATTGAGTTCGACGTCGAACTCATCTGCTTCAGGAAGAACTGCAACAGAAGCTGCAGATGTATGTACACGGCCCTGAGTCTCTGTCTGAGGAACTCTCTGTACACGGTGTACTCCTGACTCATACTTGAGGACTCCGTATACACCGTCACCGGATACCTTGCATACGATTTCCTTGAATCCGCCCGCAGCACCTTCCGCCTGGCTTGTTATTTCCATTCTCCATCCTCTGGTCTCGATGAACTTAGAGTACATACGGAAGAGGTCTCCTGCGAAGATCGCTGCCTCATCACCACCTGAACCACCACGAATCTCAAGAATCGCGTTCTTGCTGTCCTGAGGGTCAGCAGGAATAAGAAGAAGCTTGATCTTCTCTTCCCACTCAGGAAGTGTAGGTTCGATTTCTGCAATCTCTTCCTTTGCCATCTCACGAAGATCCTCATCCTTTTCAGTAGCGAGAATCTCCTTGGCCATCTCGTAGTTTTCGAGAATCTTCTTGAACTCGTTACCAGCCTCGATGATTGGAGTAAGTTCCTTGTACTCCTTGTTGAGCTGAACGAACTTCTTCATATCTGAAATCACATCAGGATCAGAAAGCTGATTCTGAAGCGCCTCATATTTTTCCTGAAGGCCCAAAACCTTCTCCAAAAGTGAATTATCTGCCATATATAGTTATTTTATCTTCTTTATCCAACAACGGCGACGGAGCCAAAGCTCATGCTGATATCTGCCCCATACGTTCACCGCAGTATTTGTTTCTATCTGCGGGTTTGCCAATGCCCACTTGGCTCCACAGTCCTGGAACTGCTGCGCCATCATTCCGTGGAAGACCGCAGAGATACCTGTATTCTGCCATTTAGGAGCAGCTCCCTCAAGCATGAGATCCAGATAGGTAAAGTCGTTCAACGCCTTCAGTACATGGTACCATCCGAACGGAAACAGTCTTCCGCGTGCCTTCTGCATTGCCTTCGAAACCGACGGAATCGCAACTCCAAAAGCAGCTATCTCATCGTCGGAGTCCATGATCACACAACACAGACGCTTGTCCAGCTGTCCCATGACCTGATCGATCTCCTCCTCTATCTCATCCTTTGTAAACGGAACGAAATTATAAACCTTTCCGTCGTAACATTCGTTATATGTCTTGAAGAAACTGCGCACCATATCACGGTTCTTCTTCAACGCATCGAAGTCTGCGACATGAAGATTATATCTCTCCATAAGTCTTGCAGATATCGACTTGAGCTTATCGTTCTCGCCCTGATCCGCCGGCATCATGTACTGGATCCAGTCACATTCCTTCTCAAAGCCCAACCGCTGTACTATGTCCACATAGTATGGATAGTTGTACAGACATGAGAATGGGGCGAGCTTGTCAAATCCTTCGACCAGCATACCCTGTCGGCCCAATGTGTTGTAGTGGAGCGGTCCATGAATCTCCTCCATTCCCTGCTCCTTGGCCCATGACTCAGCCGCATCAAACAGCGCCCGCGCCACTTCGACATCATTTATCAGGTCAAACCATCCGAACCGTACTCGCTTCGTGCCGTATTTTTCGTTGTATCTCGGGTTGATGACCGCACATATGCGTCCGACAACCTTTCCGGCTCCATCTTCTGCCAGCCACATCTTCCTTTGACAATACTTCAATGAAGCGGCATGCATAAGTTCATGTTCCTGTCCTTTATGCAGAGGCGGAACATACTGGTTGCATCCCTTATACAAGGTTTCAGGAAATCTGATGAACTTCCTCAGATCCCTTCTGTCTGCAACTTCCCTGATGTTATAAAAAATCATGCAAAGATAAGAATAAAAATGTCATGTTTGACGATGTGAAACATCTTTATTTTCACGCATCTAGGCCAGCCTGCTGAATCAGATGCTGAACAGCCGCCTGAGCACATACACATCCGAATACTGCCGGTATGTACGAAATGGTTCCTACCTGCGACTTCTTGTTTCTGTCCTCACATGGAACTATCGATTCCTTGTCAGGAAGTTCTTCCGAAAAGACCACCTGGAACCCCTTCTTTATGCCCATATATCTCAAGCGCTTGCGCACGATGTATGCCAAAGGGCAATTGAAGGATTTGGACACGTCTGTGATACGTATCTTTGTCGCATCATATTTAGCTCCGGCTCCCATTGATGAAACTAGAGGAATACCGTTATCCATACAATATTTGATGAGATGGAGCTTAGGCGAGAGGGTATCTATCGCATCCACAAGAAAATCAATCTTGTACACACCAAGCACATCACCAGCCTTTTCCGCCTCGAGATATTCTTTGATCACTACGAGGTCAAGCTCGGGATTGATATCCCTCAGACGCTCCGCAAGCACATCACACTTCTGGCGCCCTACAGTCGAGTCAAGAGCCAGCAGCTGACGATTCTTGTTTGTCACCGACACATCATCGCTGTCGAGGATGATAAGATGACCGACTCCTGCACGGACAATCATTTCTGCAGCATATCCTCCGACGCCACCGACACCAATGACAGCTACAGTAGAGTTTCGGAAATGATCAAGCATCTCCTCTCCAACCAGCATTGCAGTTCTTTCCTGCCAATCGTAAATCATAGTCCTTTCGCTTTACCTTCGTCCCAGATTGCATCCATCTCCGCAAGGGTCATGTCAGTCAGATTTCTGCCTTGGCGGATGGTATTTTCTTCAAGATATGTGAAGCGTCTTCTGAACTTTGCGCACGTACGCTCAAGAGCAGTATCCGGATTCAGTCCGTAGAGTCTTGCTGCGTTTACAGTCGCAAAGAGGAAATCTCCGAGCTCATCCTCGGCACGGTCATAGGCAGCCGCCTTCTCCTCGTCGTTCTTAGCGGCATCCATGGCATCAAGTTCGGCCTGATATTCACCTAGCTCTTCCTTGACCTTTTCCCATACATCTTCCTTCTTCTCCCAATCAAAGCCTACACCACGAGCCTTATCCTGCATACGATATGCCTTCAGAAGCGGAGGAAGTCCGTCCGGTACTCCAGAAAGCACGGTCTTGTTGCCGTCCTTCTCTTTGGTCTTGAGCATCTCCCACTGCTTGATCACGTCCTCAGCACCGCCGACTTCAGCAGTTGAGAAGACATGAGGGTGACGATATATCAGCTTATCGCACAAGAAGTTGATGACATCAACGATATCAAAGTTCTGCTTCTCCTCACCGATCTTCGCATAAAAAAGGACATGAAGCAGAACATCTCCAAGTTCCTTGGAAAGTTCCCGTTCGTCTCCCTTAAGGACAGCATCACTCAGCTCATATACTTCCTCTATAGTCTGAGGACGCAGAGATTCATTTGTCTGCTTTCTGTCCCATGGACATTTCTCTCTCAATTCATCAAGCACATCCAGGATTCTTCCGAATGCCTGCAGCTTCTCTTCTCTTGTGTGCATATTATTTAAATTTTTCCAGATATAGATCCTTCGCTTCGCTCAGAATGACAACGTAAAGCTCAAGATGCTTGTTATGCAAAGTTAGCAATTCTGCAAAAAATAACTATCTTTGGTCAGATAATCACATAACCATGCGCAAAGAGATCCATTTCGTCTCTGCAGAAGAGGCTGTAAAGTCAGTAAAGTCTGGAGACCACATACATTTGAGCAGTGTCGCAAGTGCTCCACGCATCCTTATCGAAGCATTATGTAAAAGAGGAGAATCCGGAGAACTCAAGGATGTCCGTATCCACCATCTCCATACAGAAGGTAATGCTCCATACGCAGATCCTAAGTTTGAAGGAGTATTTTTCCATCAGGCCTTCTTTGTCGGATCAAATGTTCGCAAAAGTGTCCAGGCAGGATATTCCGATTACATACCGGTATTCCTGAGCGAGACTCAGAAGCTCTACCGTTGCGGCGCCCTCAGGTGCGACGTCGCCATGGTCCAGGTATGCCCTCCGGACAAACATGGATTCGTATCCCTCGGTACTTCAGTCGATGCGACTCTGGCCGCAATTGAGTGCGCCAGGACAGTCATTGCTGTCGTGAATCCGAACGTCCCTAGAGCATGGGGAGATGCGATGATTCCGATGGATATGATTGACATTTTCGTGGAAGGGAACGAACCTCTTGAGCCGGCTCATTTCGGTGAACCGAATGAAATGGAGACTGCCATCGGCAAGCATTGCGCAGCCCTCATTGATGACGGAGCATGTCTCCAGATGGGTATCGGAGCTATTCCCAACGCGGTTCTTGCCCAGCTTGGAAACCACAAGAATCTTGGAGTACATACAGAAATGTTTGCTGACGGCGTGCTTGAGCTTGTGGAAAAAGGCATCATCAACGGATCGAACAAGGTTACAGACAGGGGCAAGCTTGTATCGACATTCCTTATGGGATCGCAGAAATGCTACGACTTCCTTGATGACAACCCTATGGTAGCCATGATGGATGTAAGATACACAAACGATCCATATGTAATTTCACGCAACCCTAAGATGACCGCAATCAACTCTGCCCTGCAGATTGACCTTACCGGTCAGGTATGCGCAGACTCTATCGGATTGAAATTCTATTCGGGAGTAGGAGGACAGGTGGACTTCATATATGGAGCATCAATGGCGCCTCAGGGCAAAGCCATCATAGCCATGCCGTCAGTCACAAACAAGGGAGGCAGCAAGATTTCTCCGGTAATCACCGAAGGTGGCGGAGTCGTGACTTCAAGACCTCATGTACACTATGTCGTGACCGAATATGGAGCCGTCGACCTCTATGGAAAATCTCTTCAGGAAAGGGCGAAGCTCCTTATCAGCATCGCTCATCCTGACCACCGTGAAGAACTTGACAGAGCGGCCTTCGAGCGCTTCGGACCGCACTATCACAGCGTAAAGATCTAAATAAGAAATCGTCATGTCTTTGTTGACATGACGATTTCTTATTTAATATAGCATCCATTCCATCCAATCCGGATCGATATCATCTGCCTTGATAAGTTCCGGTTCCTGCTTCGAGTAGTTTACATTGATCGAAGAGTGTACAACCTCATAATGTGTTTTGGTGAAAAGATCATTGAGCGTTATATTACCCTCAGCTTCCTTGATCGTGTTCAAGAGATAATAGGTGAACATACCATGTCTCTTCTCCTTGTACGGCATTGATTTCTGCTTTGAATTCGTAGCAGTAAACACCATCATGTTTCCTCTGATGCTAGGTTCATCCAATACAAGCTCAATTCTTCCTGCACGACCCTGACCGCTATAACATGCATCAAGGAATACCAGTTTCTTCTTCGCATTGATATTTGCTATATCATTGTAGAAGTCATCCAATTTGATTCCAGCCGCGGCATCTGTCAAAGGAACATCTGCAGGGATGAGATAGGTATCTCCACTTTCTTCAGCAGGCTGACCATGTCCTGCATAGAAGATATAGATCTCGGCCTCTCCTCCCTTGGTTTCAGCCAATTCCTTGATATTGGCAATTTCTCGTAACATCTGCGTTCTGGTACCATTATTAACCCCCATGATATGATTTTTTTCAGGGACTCCCATATAATTGATGACATACTGTCTGAAAGCCTCTGCATCTGCCACAGCATAGTCGACATCCTGCTGCTGGACAGTAGACCTGTTGTACATGTTATAATCCTCATTTCCGAAGATCAGGGCATATTTATTATCGTCAACCGGAGCAACCTTCTTGATATCCTTGAGAAGTTCAGATACAAATGCTTCCTTTCCTACTCCTTCGCTCTGGGCAGCCACCATCTGAGCACCTGCAAAAAGACCGGCGTTAGCTGCAAACTGGGCCATATTGAACATGAGTCCCGTACCATCGAGTCTGACTTCAGAATTTGCCGTTCCGACGGTATATGTGATATATTCTACCCTGTTGTGCTGCTGAGTGATATCCGAAATCCTGGCCACGATAGTCTGCTGGTCGACATCAAGGCTGTCTGCCATATGGAAGACAGTGCTTATATCACGTTCCTCGCCAGGCTGAAGTTCCGGAATCGTCATCAAAGGCTGATCGGTCCAGGTACCTTTCGGCATCTGTATGTTCACATTGACTGCCCTTGCAGGATCCTTTCCGTCATTCTTGACAGTAAGCAGAAGGTTGAGCTTGCCTCCGCTTACAGGAGAATGGTCATCCTTATATACCCAATATCTTGAAATCACAGGCTTGCTGGCCTTTATACCCACGGCCTCAAAAGACATTGTATGTTCGCATCCGTTCAATGTATTGTCTGAAGTTCCGATAAAACGCATCGCCACATCCGAGGACATAATGGAAATGTCCGCCTTACCGTGAAAGATGATCGTGGTGTCATTAAAAGCCCTCAACAGCGGTATGTCTACTCTTGTGGAATCATATGTAAACCAGGATTCCTGATCGACCTGATTCACAAAACTCACATGCACATTACGCAGTTCTTCTCGACCCGGATTCCTGACAGTCACATGAATATCGAATTCCTCATCCGCCTCAACCTTTCCATTGGCATTTCCATCCTTGATGGCCAATGACGTGAAACTGACCTCTGGCATCTTATAGCCTGGAGTATAACGGATACATCCGTATCTGTCTTTTGTAGAGACAAAGGCGACACTGTCCCTGAAATCTGTAGCAGTTGTGAAAAGTGTATCGATTACCAGTTCACCCTTCGTATTTATATAACCGTACTTGCCGTTCTTATATACCCACGCAAGTCCGTTGTTGAAATTGCCGATTCTGTCATAATCAGCCTTGAACTGAATTCGGCCGGATCTGCTGACATAAACCAGTTCACCGGTTTCCAACTCCAATGCAGCAAGTCCCTCCTGATTGAAATCGCTTGCATCCTTTCCATATACAGTAAGCAATTTCAGATCCTTTCCGATGAATCCGACACCTGTGGCTGTAGAGATCTTTGCAAAACCGTTTACAAACTTCAGAGGCTGCCCTGCAGCACCTTCTATCCTCTTCCTACGTCCCTCCTTGCTTAGATACAGATACTCGTTCCTATGCTTTACCAATGCTATGTTATTGCTGAAGCTGTAAACCGTATCATATTTCATATCAATGACCAGGTAACCTTTCCTGTTGACAAATCCCCATTTTCCTGTCCTCATGTTCTGAACAGGAGCCATTCCTTCCGAGAAATTGCCCATGAAATAACCTTTGTCGATATTATGCACGTCACCCTTATCATCAAGGAGATACTGCAGATCCGAGGATCTTGCGAGAGCAAATCCATCAGAGAAACTTCCTATCTCATCAAACATGATTCCTGACAGGACAGCACCTTCTGCATTGATCACACCATATTTTTCGCCCTTTCTGACAATGGCAAGACCATCTTCATTGAAATCTCCGGCTTCCTGATATTCAGGGGATATCACCACAGTACCGCTACGGTCAATATAGCCCCACATGCCGTCTTCCTTCACCGCCGCATATCCGTTGACAAAATCATGGCAATCCTCATAGACAGGCTTCACAACAATCCTTGCATTTCCATCCATGAAGCCCCATCGGCCATCCTGCTTGAAAGCACTGCGAGAATTGCTGAACTGACGCACATCATAATCTATATCCTTCAGCCACTTGACATTGGTCTTATCAGCCATGGCATCTATGCTGAAAAAAGCAATAAACGCCAGCAAAACAATGAATTTCTTCATAGTATTATATTATCATTATATTTCTCATTTCCACAGCTCTCTCATCAGGCGGAATATTATATATCCAGTTCAGGATATTCTTGGGCGTAGGCTGCTCAGTGAAAGGATAGTTTCTCTTTGTCACTACAAATACCAGATTCGCAAATACTGCAGAATCTTCAGGGTCCTTTAATGCCCTGAATGACGACTTTCCTGGAATTCGATGTACAACATCCTTTTCATAACGATATCCAAGATCGAATTCTTGAGGATATATTAGATTCGCATCGTCGTAATTGAAATAAAAGACCTTGAGATAGGAATCAGTGCCGTGTATACGGATATTACAGAAGAAGGTTTCCTGATTACGGTATGTAGCAGAAAGTCCCTCAACCTGAATCTTATATTCAGGATCGGCCAGATATTCCTCCTGGCTCACCTCCGCCACAATCTCCACTACATGTTCCACCTTTCCCACAGCGTCATTCCATACAGGCTTCGCATCTTCCTCAATGACCTTGACAATACCGTCTATCGCAACAAAACTGGTCTCAGACCAAGCATCAAAGAAAGCCGGATTATTATTGTCTGAAGAAGAAATCATACCGAATATAGACCAGACTCTATCCTCGATTCCGGCTTGTCTCAAGGCTTCTTCCTTCGCTCTCCTGCGAGCAAAATCTCTGGCTTGAGTGCCGGTCATATGTTCTTCCTGCAAACATTTTCCAACAGCCTTCACCCTCTTTGTTTTGGCACAGAACGCAGGACTAGCTGAATATGACATAAGAAAAAATGTCAACAGAATGTATAATAGTCTTTTCATCAGTTATAAGTTTTTTAGTCTGACATTTGCAGACCTACTTGAACAATCGTTTTTTTGTCGTGAAGAATCGGAAGCCAAGTCCGACCTGTATGTTATGGCCATATGCAGGTACATTGTCATATATGTAGCAGTAGTCCTGACTATACGCATACCTGAATCCCAATGTCACCACCTTGCCTAGATTGAAATTCAATCCGGCCAGGAAACTGCCATAATCGAACACTCCTGTATCATCATACGTATAATCTGACTTCTTCAGTGTTCCGGACAATGCTATAGCCTGCTGATAACCGACCTCCAATGCCATGCTGCGCCCACACCAGATCTGCATAAGTACCGGCAGATACATATACTCATGGTTTACTGTAACCATATATCGGTTGTGCGATGTATACTGCCTCGCAGTGCCGGTCTGATAAGCATATATAGCTTCTGCCTGTATCCCCAGTACATTGGCAATCTTTACTCCTGCGAACGCACCGCCTCCGCCACCATAGGTCACGAGGCCGATATCCATGATATTTGTCACACCAACTCCCTTGACTCCTGCAGATACTTTCACAACCTGGGCAGAAGCCGCGATGGAGATAAAAAGCATGACCACCATAGTCAAAAATCTCTTTATCATAGTACTCAATTAGGTTTATCTTGATTGCGAACTGCAAATGTACGATATTTTCATATTCATTTCACAATTAATTTCATAACTTTGTAATGACTCGATTTCGAGACACGGGAAATATCGAAACAAATAAAACCATTATATCATGAGATCATTTACAAATCCTTTCAAGGCTGTATTTGCCATTATCCTAATCTGCTGTCTTGGTGCCGCTCAGGCTTCTGCAATAGAAATATCAAAGAAAGATGTCAGGAAGAGAGTCAAGGAACTTGAAAAGGACGGATGGAAATCGATGGAGATGCCTCTCGAACAGCAGGTGGAAAGGGATATGGAGAGAAGAAGCATGACTGATGAAGACGGTTATGACAAATATATAGCCAAGACCGTGGTTACCAGAGGAAGCAGTTACAGTGCCGCTCAGATGGCTGCTGAGAACATGGCAAAGGTGCGTATAGCCAGCGACATTGGATCGTCAGTGGCATCATTGGCAGACATTGCACTTGAAAATCAGGAAATTTCACCTTCAGAAGCAACATCAGTCATGACAGCTTCCGAAAAGGCAAAGGTTCTTGTGTCACAAAAGCTTGGCAAACTGATCACATCCATATGTGCCTACAGAATGGTCGGAGACCAATATGAAGTGACTCTCACAATACTATACGATCAGAAAAAAGCCATCGAGATAGCTAATGACCTGATGATGGCAGAACTCGGCAATGACCCTGATTTTGCAAAAATCGTAAATGAGAAAAGCATCCGCAGTTCTTATACCGGCCAGAGCTTCAGCGAATATGAGTAAGATTTGAGGACGATGAAAAAGATCTTCTTACTTTTCTTCCTGTTCATTTCTGTTGCAGGCAGTGCTCAAAGCGGTCATCAGCAGGCATTTGATGACTTCCTGAAACAGATACAGGGGGAATTTACAACATACGAGAAGCAGATCAACTACGAATTTGCGGAGACCCTCAGAAACCAATGGGAGGAATTCCAGGTATTTCAGGGAGAAGAGGTACCTGCCAGGCCGAAACCGAAATCCATGCCGGCAGCTGCTTCTGATGCCGGCATCGTCTCATGCGTCATTCAAGGAACACCGGCACCGGTAGAAAATTCCATTTTTGGAACAATTGCCAACCATGTCATACATAAATGGCTGACATGGCAATCAAAACGATCGAACAAGGAAGACATTAATAAAGCCAGACAGACATTGGGAGCAGCGATCGGAAATACCATCGAAACCCCAAAAGTGCTGAAAAGGCTGATATCTTTCTACAACACGCCAGCTGCAATTGATGTCCCCCACACATATACCAGCTATAGGATGGCGGGAAATACAGAAGGTGATGTTGCTGACTTCTGGACATATCTGGCGGAAAGTGACTTTGAATATGTAGTGAAGCAGGTTGCAGAATTTGCAGATGAGAAAGGTCTTGAGAACTGGAGCCTGCTGAAATATGTTGAAACCGTCTCGGACAATGTCTATACAGATTCTCAAGAAAACGAAAAGGAAGTATTCACTGTATTCCTGGCGAACCAGCTCGGGCTTGATGTAAAGATCGGACGTGCCAATGAGAAGCTTGTTGCATTGTTCTCAATCGCACAGAAGGTATATGAATGGCTGTCCATCAAGATTGAGGGAAAGAAGTATTACTTCAGGTTTGACGATGAAAAACTCACCAGCCTCTACACATATAGGACACTTTTTTCAGAAGAGGTATGCCAGATAGATCTGCTCAGGTCAATGCCGGACCTGCTGAGTCCTCCGGCAAGGATTCAGACCAGAACTGTCAGATCCTTAGCCTTCGATTGCGAAATGGAGATTCCTCTTGACACAAATTTGTGCCATTTCATTTCAGAATTTCCAAGAGTACGATGCGACATTCCTGCCATGTCAGAGGTCAACAGTCTGTTTGCCCGATCTCTATATGACACAATGTATCCAAAGGTGAAGGATCTGGGCCAATTTGATGCGGTACACCTTCTGATGAAGTTCATGCACAACGACTTCGGATATGCCACCGATCAGGATCAGTTCGGCTATGAGAAGCCTTTCTTCTGCGAAGAGAACTTCATGTACCCTTTCAACGACTGTGAAGACAGGTCAATATTATTCTCCTATCTCATCAAACACATATTGGGCATGGATGTGATATTGCTGGACTATCCCGGACATATCACTACTGCCGTCGCATTTGATGAAGATATAGATGGAGCATATCTGGATTTCGAGGGCAAGAGATATTATGTATGCGACCCCACATACCTGGATTCACTGCCAGGCATGGCACATCCCGATTACATTGAGTTGGATTGCAAGATTCTGAAAATCTGATTACTGTTTGCCCGCAGCAGCCTTAGCTTTGTTGCGGGCTGTCAATGCGCGCTGAAACTGGCGTGCATTCTTCAGATGTTCGCTGTAGGTGACGGCAAAATTGTGGGTACCGTCAAATGCCGAGCTTGCACAGAAGAAGATATATCCATGTTTTGCAGGATTCAGCACGGCCTCAAGACATGCCTTAGGCGGCACATTGATAGGAGCCGGAGGAAGACCTACATGCTTATAAGTATTGTACGGAGAATCCACCTGAAGATGCTTCTTCAGGATGCGGTCCAGAGTATAATCATAACAGAAGGCGATCGTAGGGTCAGCCTGAAGCTTCATTCCCTTCTTATATCTGTTCAGATACACGCCAGCAATGATCGGATACTCAAAATCCTTGAGGGTCTCACCGCTCACGATCGAAGCCATCACAGACACCTGCATCCTGTCAAGCCCCTGCGCCTTAGCCTTTTCATCACGTTCAGGGGTCCAGAAGGCATCATATTCCTTCTTGAGACGGTCAAAGATCTCATCTACAGAAGCGGTCCAGTACATCTGATATGTATCTGGCAGAATCAGAGCAAAGACATTTTCAGGAGTAAAGCCATATTTCTTAAGAAAATCTTCAGAATTGAGCGCCTGGGCTACAGATGCAGAGTCTACCATCATCTGAGTGCTGATCTTCTTTGCAATGCGTCCTTTATTACGCATGGTTCCGGAAAGCACAAGATCCTGCGGGGTCTGCCATCCGAAGACAAGCATCCTGGCAACATAGATGCTTGAACATGAAGCATTCACAACATATCGTCCCGGCTTCATCTGAGCGTTCACGTCCATCTTCTTGAAAGTTCTCTCGAGACTCTTAGAACGGATCATACCGGCTCTTGCCTGCAGAGAATCCACAACCTGAGCAACTGTAGTCTCGGGACGCACATAAAGAACATACTTCTCACTGAAGTTAGGCGTCTTGTTATCTATATAATACTGACCTAAAACAAAACCGGCAGCTCCGGCAAGCACCACAAATACAGTCAGTACCCATATTGTAATCTTCAATCCCTTCTTCATTACTTTCTCAATTTGATTATATCACCCTCTCGCGGAACATCTGAATCCGCCATACCATTCAACTTATAAAGGCTCTTAAGCTTCACACCATATCTCTGGGATATTGAACGCATAGTCTCTCCTTTCTCTACCACGTGCATCTCAAGTCCCTTGACAGCCTGCTTCTTCTTAGGCTTAAGGTAGACCTCTGTTCCAGGTAAAAGATCTGTCTCAGCATCAAGTTCGTTGAACTTCAGGATTTCTCTGGCAAAGAGGTTATTGGCTGCGGCTATCGAGGCATATGTCTCCCCCTCTGCAGACTTGACAAAAGGCACACCGTTCCTTACATAGACTTCACGGGAAACACTGAAACGAAAATCATGTCGCTGATTTACAGTAAGAGCCTCGACATGTTCTATTTCATTCGGAGACTTAGGAAGTTCATCCGGGACATCAGGCACATGAGGTACAACGCTCTCCGGCATCTGTTTTACAGGTTCGTCCTTCTTCTTTGACGGATACTTAGTGGTACGACGTTGTTTCCTGTGCGATTTTGCGAAAGAAGCCGGTTTGCTGTCATACTTATGAAGATCGTAGTCTTCAATGATCTTGATTAGTTTTGTCGGGTATGCAGGATCAGTGGCATAGCCAGCTTTCTTCAATCCGTGAGCCCACGACTTATAATCCGTAATCTTATAATCGAAGAGGAACTTATATCTGTCCCTATATCGAAGAAAATCGGAATGGTCACGATAGGACTGCTCCGGCGATGAGTATTTTCTGAAACACTCCCCCTGACGATCGTCATCGTAATACATCTTGCCACCTTTCCAGTTGTTGTGGCATTTGATTCCGAAATGGTTGTTTCCTTTTACTGCAAGTTCAGAAAGACCATATCTGGACTCAAGAAGACCTTGAGCCAAAGTAATGCTGGCCGGAACACCGCTGCGGTACATCTCTTCGACCGCAAGAGTAGCGAACTGCTCGATATAGATTTCCTGAGGAGATTTTTCATTCTTAGGAGCCTGCGAAGCAGAGACCGTAAGAGACAGGAAAAGTGATACGATTAATATTATTATCTTCATGATGCGAAGATAATAATAATTATTGTAATAGAGAGATATGGAAGGTGTCGCCATCGTGGGCAAGATCGGTCGCAGGAAAAATCGAACGCAGTTCATCCAGATAAAAATCCACGGACGGGAAACGCGACGAATAGTGTCCTACGACTAGGCGACCCACTCCTGCATCATGGGCGGTCTGCGCTGCCTGAAGAGTCGTCGAATGGAAGGTCTTCTCCGCCATCTCAGCCATCTCAGCCGGGAAGGTTGCCTCATGGTACAGAAGAGAAACCCCTCTGATCCAATCGACAAGTTCAGGAAAAGGCGCTGTGTCGCTGCAATAAGCATAGCTTCTCGGCACATAAGGGAGATAAGCTGCGTCTGAATGACTGATCACACAATCCTCCCTGACTACATCTTCACCCCTCTTCAAGGTACCTATCTCCGCCAATGACAACCCATAGCGGGAAATCGCATCCTTCTTTACATTGAATGCGGGCATCTTTTCACGTATGATGAAACCGAAGGTCTCTACGCGATGATTAAGAGGAAAGGCCAGGAGCTCTACAGTGCGGTTTTCATACACGATCTCAGGTTCCGACATTTCCAATATGACATGATTGATTTCAAACTTGATTCCATCACCGAAATGCTGCATGAAGAAATCAAGGACTTCAGCAAATGGCCTCGGTGCATAGATATCCAGCCTTGAACTTCTGCCAAGCATTCCCATTGTCGAAAGGAGTCCGAATATTCCGAAAATATGGTCACCATGAATATGGCTGAGACATATATGCTCAATCTTCAGAAAGGACACCTTGGCCATGCGAAGTGCAATCTGCGCACCCTCACCACAGTCAATCATAAATAAGCGCCCACGTACATCTAGTACCTGGGCGCTTGGATATCTTTCTGTTGTGGGCAGGGCCGAAGCCGTGCCCAGAACATTAAGAGTGAAATTCATTTTACTTGCTTTCGAGCTGGCTCTTAAGTGCTGCAAGAGCGTCGAGGTCACCGAGAGTAGTCTTCTCGATGTTCGAGTTGATCTTCTTAACAGCCTTCTTAGTGTTGTCAACCTCAGCAGCTGCCTTCTGTGCTCTTTCCTCAACAGCAGCAGCGTAAGTCTTAGCGTGTGAAAGTGCTACCTTCTTAGCGCTTCTCTTGAGAGCGATAACCTTGAATGAGAGAGTCTCACCAGTTACAGGCATTGAACCGTCCTCCTTAACGAGGTCTCTGTTGAAGCACTCACCCTCAACTTCCTCCTCGAGAGCGATTACAGCTACCTTGTCACCAAGGTTCTTAACCTTACCCTCAACTACAGTACCTACAGCATACTTAGCCTCAACCTCATCCCATGGGTTAGGGAGGAGCTGCTTGTGACCGAGTGAAAGCTTGTGGTTCTCCTCATCGAAGTCAAGGATAGTAACCTCGATAGTGTCACCAGCTGCTACGAGCTCTGACGGATGCTTGATCTTGTTCCAAGAGAGGTCGCTGATGTGTACGAGACCCTCGATTCCCTCCTCAAGCTCAGCGAATACGCCGAAGTTAGTGATATTGCGAACAGTTGCTGTGTGCTTAGAACCTACTGCATACTTCTCACGGATGTTCTCCCAAGGGTTTGATACGAGCTGCTTGAGACCAAGAGACATCTTCTTCTCCTCACGGTCGAGAGTAAGGATCTGTGCCTCAACCTCGTCACCAGCCTTAAGGAAGTCAGAAGCGATGCGGAGTCTTGGTGACCATGACATCTCTGATACGTGGATAAGACCCTCAACACCTGGCTCAATCT
>JAFZFH010000067.1 GCA_017555965.1 Bacteroidales bacterium | reverse complement strand
GATGTCGGATGCTTCAGTAAAGTATCCTCCGAGTTGATGTCATCGGGAGCAATGCCACCGCAGACATTAATGAGCCAGAACTGCTCGATGGACTCGGTCAGAGCCTTGTAGAACTCCGGATTGAAGTCGAACTCCTTGTATCCGAAATTGAGCCTAGGATATGATGATATCCATGCGACCGCACCCTTCTTCACTCCCATGACTCCCATCTGATACTGAAGCTGGCAGTACCAGTACACCGGGAAGTCATCCGGATCCACCGCCACCGATGTGGTCTTGCACTCAAGGATCCTGAGGTTGCTCTTGATGTGCCTTGCGCCGGCCTCATAGAAGAGTCTATCAGGAGACACCCTTAGGTACTCACGCTTCTTGTCGACAGCTATCCAGTCGCCTTCGGAGTTCTTGCAGACCTCTGCACCTGTCCTTGAAGCGAACATCGTCACCACTGCAGGCTCCATGTGATGTCCAAGCTCCATTGCCTCGTTGGACGGAATCGGACCGTCAACGCCGGTCTTCCTGCGCCACAGGCTGTACGGAGTGTCAAACCTGTTCACTCCCATGATTGTTCCCGCTTCTGATGAGCCTATGCCCTTCTTGCGTTCATCCAGCCACTCCTGATGAGTGGCCGGGCGTATTACTCTGTATGCCATATCCGTATGTATTTATGATTTCTTACCTGACTGTTTCAAGAGGAGGTCGAGATCCTCATCCGAGATCGTATACTTGAGCCTGATCTTCTTGGAGATAGTCTCCGCGTCATCCTTGAGCGATGCAGTGAACGCTACCGCTGACTTCCATGTCGCACTCTTGGAGGTGAGTTTCGGAAGAACTGGAGCAGCAGGTTGCTGGACAGGCTGTGCATCTGCCGACTGTTGGGTGTCGTACTTTGTCACATCCTTTTCGAAATAGACATCCGCTCCGACTCCGAGAGCCTTCGCCGCCACGCTGATCGCGTCTGTGTACGCCTTCTTGTAGGCATCGTCATCGAGGTAAGGGATGTAGACCTGCTGTCCGTTCTCGTATTTCTTCTCATTTGCTATGAGCCTGTTGCCACCGTTTCCGTAAATCGGCTTGCTCCACTCTCCGTCCTTCTTGACGAACAGGTGGATATCTACGAATACGGCCATCTCACCACTCTCGCTGGCCTCAGTCCATGTCCTCACGATCTCGGTGTACCATCCGAATCCTGCCGGACCGAACACCTCCGTGAGTTTCTTGATCCTCCACATCGGGTTGATGTCGTTCTTGCCTTTGAGCCTTCCGGCCTCGATTTCCTTCTTGGCCTCCTTGGGTACGTTTCTTACGCTCTCATATATCGAGAGGTTGTTGTCCTGCTGGACCTGCTTACTGTTCTCCATATCTGTCTGGATTATAGTGATTGAACTTCAGTTCATCACCGATACCCTATCCTTATTCGGGACTGTCGGTGATGTTGAGCAGACAGAAGGTGAACGAGAGAAACGGACAAGGCAGTCAAGGGAAAATCGATGCTCAGATATGAGTGTCTATTTTGCCGAAGACAGATGCGAATGCGTGAGCATGGTGCATTGGGAGATTCACGCCGTTACATACCTTCGCGACACATCACGACTGTCCCGAAAGGAGATATACTCTTCATACCCCTTTCATCTGTCGGACTTTTTCTATACATTTGAGACATTGTTCCAAAAGGAATTCATTATGATAGGACCATCAACAGAAATCATAATAGAGCGGTGGAGAAAGGGACGATTC
>JAFZFH010000003.1 GCA_017555965.1 Bacteroidales bacterium | reverse complement strand
TATTCCGAATTCCTGAAATCTCTCATCTGTAATACCAGTTCTGAATTTATTGGCACATTGCTGGATCTGTTTGGATGAGGCAGCAAATATTCCCAAGCCACCAACGACATTTGTATATAGATTGTCTCTCAGATAGATTGACGACATATCGGTGGACTCCTTCAAATGCATGAAATGTATGGCATCTCTGATATAAGTCAGATAGTTGTCCGACAAAGATTCGAAAACGAGGTAGCCCTCTGTCGGCAATGGCTTTCCAAAATCTTGCTGATGACTGCTCCGACGCCAATACCAGTCACCGGTAAAACTACCGAACACCATGAAATCATAGCCAATGAATGCTTCCTTATCATCCATAAATTGGAAAAGATGATCGGCTAATTCATTCTTGTTCAGCAATAAATACTTCTTGTGTTTTGGAACGCCTTTAAGTTCAGCATAAAGTGACTTCACTGCATCACAAGACACATATAGGTTCTCCACCCATTTGACAATTTCCGGAACATATACCTCACTGGTGATATTGAAATTATCCACAACAGGCAGATTTGTGAATATTTCGTCTGCAATTTCATGCCTGCCTGTCTGCGAATCATAGTTCATTCCGTATATCAGAGTATATTTCGGAAGAGATTCGAAGCCGAAAACGGTACCGGCATAAAAAGGATTATCAATGAAACTAAGAGTAGGTGATCCCCACGAATTTTCCAACATATTTTCTGTATGTGTCCAAGAAGTCACGTAAAGACATTCAGGCATGGTATCCTCTGCATATATCAGATCATGTCCTGGTACCTGGACCTCCAGACGATAATGATGCTGAGCAATCGCAGAATAATCCAATGTCCAAAGATTTTTCTCTTCTCCTTTCACGAACTGTCCTACAGTCTTTGATTCGGTCAGGTCAATCAATGTTGCAACGGCCTCAGTCAGAGGATCTGCCTCATCTCTGGATGCACCTTTCGTGAAGCAAAGGTAAAGCTTCTGCACATTGTCGTTGGACAGGATGCAATCAACCACCACCTGAGGATTCTCTCCCGCATCAAGAATCACATCCCTGACACATGATGTCAGAAGCAAAGTTGCTGCAAGCAGTGTACTGAAAAGAGATAGAGGAAACCTTTTCATGGTCGTAAACCTTTGATTCGGTATCAAAATATATAGCGATGATTATCGTCAATATTGAATTTCTGATATTCTTCCTCAGAAATATATGCCGGGGACACCCAACACATTGTTATCTGCTCCATTTTACATCCGAAAACGCCTAATCCACCATGTATGTTTGAAGACAGATTGTTCCTGAAATATATTGAAGACAAATCAGAACTGTTCTTTATTTTAATCAGTTCGTATGATTCTTTCAGGTAGGCATCATAGATGTCAGATACATGCATGAACACTATATAGCGATAACCCCAAATGGGATTATTGCCCGTATCTACCCATTTTTGAAAATCACAGTTTACAAGAAACGGTTTGTTGGATCTGCCACCTTCAACCCTGAGAAAATTCTGGTGCTTCAATGAACCTTTAAGGTTTGGATATAATGCTGTCACGCCTGCTACCTTCGTATCCCCCGAGTTATAATAGAGGCTTAATGAAGGGACATAAACATTCTCTGTGACGTTGAAATGGTCTACATTCGGCAGATCAGTAAAGATTGATGCTGCAACAGGTTCTTCATATATGCGGATAGGGGTATTGGTCATAATATAGGCCAGATTAGTTGTCCGGTCATGGTCAATACCGAATATCCATAAAGGACAATTGAAATCGTCATCAAATCTGTAATAGGTCCCTGCAAAAGAATGTGGATATTCATCAGGAATACCGACATACTCTTCCGGATGCATTTCATGATACCATGGTTCACTATGTGTAATGGTCTGTTGAGAGATGCCTGTCTTCTTAGGCATTGTGTCCTCTGCATATATCAGATCATGTCCGGAAACATAGACTTCCAGACGGTAATGATGCTGAGCAATCGCAGAATAATCCAATGTCCAAAGATTTTTCTCTTCTCCTTTCACGAACTGTCCTACAGTCTTTGATTCGGTCAGGTCAATCAATGTTGCGACAGCTTCTGTCAGAGGTTCTGCTTCTTTCCTGGAAGCGCCTTTTGTAAAGCAAAGATAAAGTTCCTGAACAGCATCATTGGATAAAATACAATCTACAACTACCTGAGGATTCTCTCCTGCATCAAGAATCACATCCCTGACGCAAGAAGTCAGACATGCGGGCAAGAGAGTCGCAATGAGTGTAAGAAAACGTTTCATAAGCAATCGGATTACTTGTATAACTTGCCAGAAACAAATATACTGCTTCTAATGCTTAAAATCAAGGAGATAATTATCAATAATTTCCCTGGTTTCAGGTATGGAAGGACGTAGATGTTCTCCGAAATCCACGATTACTCCGTCAAAGCGAATACCTGCATTCAAGGAAAATGTCATCGGATTCTCAGTCCATTCCCAATCCGGCATACATGTCGAACCCTTTCCATGACCATATCCGAGTGTCAAATCGTACTGGAATGCCTATGAAATGCAAGTCCTATTTGAATATCTCACTGACAAATATACCAAAATCCACAGATGTGCGCGAGCGAAGCATATACCTATGCTTCTGCGTAGCGAGCCACATCTGTGGATTTTGCTGTATTATGATGTCTATTTCAGAAACTCCTTGCCGACCCATTTGAAGCTGTTCCAGCGGCGGACGAAGATGAAGCCGCGGATGTTCTCGTCAAGGGCGAAGATTGCCCACATCGCGATGAGTCCCCAGCCGAGGCTGATTCCGAGTATGTAGCTTCCGATTACCTGGATGCCCCACATCACGATGATGCCTATGATTACAGGGAAATAGATGTCTCCAGCACTTCTGAGGGCGTTTACACCGAAGAAATTGAGCGCACGTCCGTTCTCAAGAAAGACCTCAACCCAAAGTATGGCCGCTCCTGTAGATATTATCCATGGGTCTGATGTAAGCAGCGAGAGTATTGTCTTTCCGAAAATTGCTGTAATAAGAGACAGGCTGACAGACATCGCGACGCCAAGTCTCATGACTCTCTTGCCGATGGTATAGGCTGCGTTTATCTTCTTGCTGCCGACAAGCTGTCCGATAAGGATGGCACCTCCCTGAGAAAGCGACAGAGCGAAGATGTATGTGAACATGACGATGTTCACGATGTAGGTTCGTGTCGCAAGCGCCTCGTTGCTGATCATGTTGATGAAGTAGGCAATCACGACCTGCGAAAGGCTGTAGGACATATGCTCTCCTGCCGACGGGATACCGATCTTGAGCAGATTCTTCAGTTCCAGCCAAGGGAATGGCCTGAAAAGCTCCTTAGGGAAGGAAGGAATATGTTTCTTGAAGAGGACGATCAAGAGGATGACTGCGGAAGCAAGGCGGCAGACCGATGTCGAAATCGCGGCACCTTCCACACCGAGGGCCGGCATTCCGAACTTACCGAAGATGAGGGTATAGTTTCCGATGATGTTGAGTACATTGACCACCATCGATACATACATCGGGTATTTTGCCTTGTTTGCACTTCTGAGGGATGCTGACAGCGAAAGCGATACTGCCTGTAGGAATGCAAATCCTCCGACGATCTTCATGTAAGGAAGTCCGTCAGCCATCAGATCCGGTCTGAGTCCCATCATCTGAAGGAAGTTTCCTGCGAAAAGATAGAGGCATCCGCTAAGGAGAAGTCCGGATATAAGGTTGAATATCAAGGAGATACCTACAACTTGTATCACCTTGTCCCTTCTCTTGGCACCTATGTACTGCGAACACAGGATGGATGTTCCAAGAGAAATCACCTCGAACAGAAGAAACACGAGGTTCATAAGCTGATTCACCACTCCGACAGCTGCAACACTGTTGTCGGAGTGGCGACTCAACATAAAAGTATCTACCGCGCCCAGCATCATCACCAGCAGGGTCTCGATGAATATCGGTCCCGCAAGCGCTACGAGCTGTTTGCTCAATTTTCCATATCTCATACTACTACACTACGAAGTTTTTCAAAAACGGCCGCAAATGTAGTAAAATTTTTAGTTTTCAGGAACGCTTAATACTGCATTGAGGGCAGCGTGTGGGGTATAATCCCTGTTCCAGAGGAGAGGGTAGTTTGTTCTGCCCGGTACAGGATATCCGTTCTTCCACGAAGAATCGTCTGTAAGGCCCCAGAGTGTGACTCTGTCAATCTTGTCTCGTCGGTTGTAGAATATGCGGAAAAGTTCCTCGTATCTGTCAGCGAGCTGCTGTTCCACTTCTGCAGGAAGCCCGTCCTTATATGGGTCAAGATATTCCTCGAATTCCTCATGCTGGTAGAGAGGATCAGTAAGTGACTGACCGATTACCTGACCTTCTCTTGTGATAGGGAGCACATCCACATCGAGCTCAGTGATCATGACCTTCACGCCGAGAGAATAAAGTGTGTCGATTGCGTGCTCGATGTATTCAGTCTTAGGATAATTGAGTCCCCAGTGTGCCTGGATGCCGACTCCGTCGATGCGGATGCCCTCAGCCTGGAGTTTCTTAACCATGGTCACGATACCGTCCACATGGGCTGGTCTCCATACATTGAAGTCATTGTAGTAAAGTTCAGCGTCCGGAGCATAACGGTCCGCGAAGATGAAGGCATTTCTTACGACCTCATATCCGTCGCCGTCGAATGCCTTGACCCATCCTTTGTTACGGTATTCGCCGAACTCTCCGATGATCTCATTGACAACGTCCCAAGCATCGATCCTGCCTGCATATCGGCCGGCTACGGTCTCGATGTGCTGTCTCATGGTCTCGATGAGTTCCTCACGTGTCTTTGGAGAACCGTCTGCGTTCTCCCAATAGAATGATGGGGTCTGGTTGTGCCATACGAGGGTGTGGCCGAGCATCCACATGTCGTTTGCCTCGCCGTACTCTACGAATTCATCTGCCTCCCTGAAATCCCATACGCCCGGTCTTGGCTGCACGACCTCCGCCTTAAGGCAGTTTTCTGGAGAAATTGCGTTGAAATGCTTAAGGATCAATTCATTTGCCTGCTCAAGCCTGCCGCTTGTATGGCGAGGATTGACAGCACATCCGATCATAAAGCTGTCTGCGTACGCATCCTTGAGGGTGGTATCGGAAGCTTTTGGAGCACATGCGGCAAGCGCTGCTGCCGCCAGCATAATTGAAATTCTGTTGAGTTTCATAGTATTGTAGGTTTTTTATTGTCTGGAGCCATCTTTTGGCAAATCACTGAAAGTCGGGGTAGCAACGGCTGCAGGAAGATAGGTCGAAGGATATCCGAACACCGTGAAGTCGATGATGCCTCTCGGTGCACCTTCCGGCCACGATGTGACTGTAAGCTTTACGAATCGGCATTCTACAGGCTCAAACTCATCAAATACAGTGTTTCTTGAGACCGTATTGTCCGTCCTGTCAAGGACTGTGGTGAAGTTCTCTCCGTCCATCGAAACCTCAAGCCTGTATTTGTAGACCTGGTCCGAGTAACTTCTTCCGAATCCTCTGTTGGAGCCGGACTTAGACATGCCTCCGAACATGACGCGCATTGCATCGACGGTGAACAGCTGGACCACGTCAAATCTCGTAGCAGGAGAAAGTTCTATCATCAGATATGGTTCCTTGTCATCCTCCTCCGGCATCCAGATCGTGCCGCTGAAGTCATCTACTGCATATGATCCGAAGAATCCGAACTGCTCGGATGAAGCCTTCGAGAGTGCGTTCATTGCACGCATCTTATTGATGGTCACAGGTACCGATCTTGGCTTGTCCTTTGCCGGTTCTGCAAGAGGAGCAGGCTGTGGAGTGTCGGTGACCACAACTGACATAAGGCCGTCTTCGTCAAATTCAACCTTGTCCATGCCGATGCGTCTGCCTCCTGGAGGGTTTGAAAGGACTATCGTATAGAACTGCCACCATTCGTTGTCAGGACCCTGTACGATTGAACCATGTGCGGTTCCTGTCACAAGACCCTCTGTCTTCTGAAGCAGCGGATTGTTGGCTGCATATGTATATGGTCCAAGAGGAGATGTCGCAGTATAGTAACCCTCTGCGTATGTCTTCCACTGAGTACCCGATGCAGAATATTCAAGATAATATATGCCGTTTCTTTTGATGACCCACGGGCCCTCGATCCACGCCACGCCCGGATATTCGTTCATCTCTCCATAGCGTTCCCATTTGTGCATAGGGTTGAATCCGAACAGGTGTACAGGCTTGCCCATGAATTCGCAAAGGTTGTCAGGATTCAGCTTTACGCCGTAGATTCCGCTGATTCCTCTGCCCGGCCAGAAAAGGTAAGGCTGGTTGTCGTCATCCACATATATGTGCGTGTCGAATGCACCGTTCCATCCTTCGGAAATCTCACCGGTATTTGTCCATTCGCCGGCAAGTGTGTATGGCCCTAACGGATGATCAGCAACATATAGAGGACAATCGTTGCCAGACATATAGAATCTTCCGTTGTATTCCGCCACATCCGGAGCCACGGGTATGCGGCTTACATGTTCGACATGTTCATATTCCCAGTTGACAAGGTCGGTAGATACCCATGCACCTCCACCTGTACAGTACATGTAATATTTATCCTGATATTTCAGTACGGTAACGTCTCCTGAAGCGTTTCCTCCAGGACCGATTTCCATAGGAAGCGGATTGCAGTACTGCCTTTTCAGATCTTGTGCGTTCGCACATGTCACGATCAATAAGGCAAGGATCGAGATGATTGAATACAGATTCTTCATATCGTATGTGTATTAAGATTGCATGGGTTGGCACAGATGTTTCAAAGATAAGAAAAATCCCAGTTTCCGGCAATCTGGAAACTGGGAAGTTAATTATTGTATTGGATAGCCCTTACTTCTTGAGAACGATCTGGTCGAGAAGAACGAGCTTGTCGCCTGAATCGTCAACATTCCAGTACTGTGGCTTTCTTGGACCGTTGCCCTCTACGTGGTGTACGAGGTAGATGAGCTTGCCCTCGAATGTGCGGAAGAGCATACCGTGACCTGAGTTGTTGCCGAGGAATGGCTTTGGCTCCTGTACCCATGGACCAGCGATTGTGCCGGACTCTGAGTAGCATACGAGCTGGAGGTAACGCTCGTCACCCCAACCTGACCAGAGCATACCGAGCTTGCCTGTCTGAGTGCGGAACATCTGAGGACCGTCTGTCACCCAACCTGGGAGCTTGCGTCCGAATGTTGCCTCGCCGAGGCTGTTCATTTCCTTTACAGAAGGGTTCTCAGTTGCACGGAACATGGTTACAGGCCACTCTGAAACAGTCTTTGAAAGGTCGCTTGAGAGCTCGATGTAGTCCATTGTACCGTCGATGATCTGAGTCCACTCGTGAACGAAGATCATGTAGATCTTACCATCTTCCTCATAGAGAGTACCGTCGATGCAGTCCCACTCGCGTGGCTGGTAGTCGTAGTTGCGGTCCTCTGTGAAGATCTCGTATGGTCCCTCGATGTTCTTTGAACGGAGGAGGATAGTCTGGTTGTGAGGTACGTTGTATCTTCTTGGTACCTGCTGGATGAGGTCGCTATGGTCGTTCCATGTACCTGCGTAGTAGTACCAGTCACCGATCTTGTGGATCTCGGCAGCTGCAGGCATACCCTTGAGCCATGAGTCCTCTGTGTTGATGATGTTGTACGGTCCTTCCCACCAGATGAGGTCCTTACTCTTGTAAAGACGTCCACCTGTGCTTGTGAGGTAGTAAGTCTGAGTCTCAGGATCAGGAATGATGAACGGGTCACTCATTGAAAGGTCGTTGAAGTGAGTTGTTCTCACCTTGTTCATCTCTTCCATCATAGCCTTTCTTCTTGCAGCCATTCCGGTAGTGTCCATAGGCTGTGAAGGAATCACTGCAGAACCGCCGAAGTTCTTCTGGCCCGGATCTGCGAGAGGAGCCTGTTCGCCAGGCTGAACCACCTTCACTTCAGGTTTCTCCTGTGTGTTGTTGCAGCATGATGCGGCAACAAGAGCTACAGAAGCGAGCAGCATTAGTTTAAATGTTCTTTTCATGTGTCTTTAATTTATTGGGTTAGTGAATTATTTCAATGATTCGGCAAGTTTCTCCGCCAAAGCGACAAATGCGATTCCGTCCGGGCGTGATGAGAGTGCTGCCGGCTCTCCGCAGTCACCGCCTTCGCGTATGCTCTGTACGATAGGGATCTGTCCAAGGAGAGGAATGCCGTATTTCTCCGCCATCCTGACTCCGCCGTCCTTTCCGAAAAGGTAGTACTTCTCGTCCGGATGCTCTGCCGGTGTGAACCATGCCATATTTTCGACCAATCCGAAGATAGGTTTGTTGACGTCTTTATTGCGGAACATGTTGACTCCCTTCTCCACATCTGCAAGTGCAACATCCTGAGGTGTGCTTACGATTACCGCTCCCTTCATAGGGATGTCATGCACAAGGCTGATGTGGATGTCACCTGTTCCCGGAGGCATGTCGATGAGGAGGAAATCAAGTTCGCCCCATCTTACCTGAAGAATCATCTGCTTGAGGGCGTTGCATGCCATAGGACCTCGCCATATCAAGGCCTGCTCAGGTCTTGCGAAATATCCGATAGACATCCATTTCACTCCGTATTTCTCCATCGGGAGAATTACTTCCTTGTCGCCCTCCTGGATTGCGTCAGGCATTTGGTTTTCTGTCGCCGTCATCTTCGGAACAGAAGGGCCATATACGTCGGCATCTGCAAGTCCTACCTTATATCCAAGGCGTGCAAGTGCAACTGCAAGGTTCACCGATACCGTAGATTTTCCGACGCCACCCTTACCGGAGGCGATTCCGATCACGTGCTTTACGTTTGCAAGTTCCTCTTCTCCTAGGTCGAGACCCGGTTTCTTCTTAGGTGCTTCGTCCTTGATGATTGACTTGATCTCTACCTTTGTGCCGGCAGGGGAGTTTCTGATGACAGAGGCCTTTGCGCTGCCGATAAGATACTCGGCAAGCGGGTCTCTATGCTTTGAGAATGCAAGGGTGACAACTATGGTGTCTCCGCTTACCTCCACATTCTCCACCATTCCGAGCTCTACAATATTCTTATCACCCTTGGCAGGGTGCTCCACTTCCTGGAGCCATTTCTTTATTTCGTTGATTTCCATCTGGTTATTGTTATTTCACTATTGTCATTTCATCAACAAGATATCCTGCACCACCGAACTTGTCGACAATGAAAAGTACATAGCGGATATCTACATTGATACATCTCTGAAGGTCTGGCTCGAACATCACGTCGCTGCTCATTGACTCCCAGTTGCCGTCGAATGCAAGACCGATAAGTTCTCCTCTTGAGTTCATGACAGGGCTGCCTGAGTTACCTCCTGTAATGTCATTGTTGCTGAGGAAGCATGCAGGCATCTTTCCGTCAGGATTTGCGTACTGACCGAAATCCTTGTTCTTCCAAAGTTCCTTAAGCTTTGCTGGTACCACGAACTCCCAATTGTCCGGATCTTCCTTTTCCATTACTCCGTCGAGAGTAGTGTAGTGCTTGTAGACCACTGCATCCTTTGGAGAATATCCCTTCACTGTTCCGTAAGTGAGACGCATTGTCGAGTTTGCATCCGGATATGACGGTTCGCCGTCCTTCCACTCGAGAAGTCCGGCTGTGTAGGTTGTCTTTGCATTGTTGAAGTCTGCTCCTGCTGCCTTGTTGGCGAGGGTCTGGAGGTTGAGGCATTCATTATAGATCGATACACCGAGAACTACAGCCGGATCCTCGAATACTGCCGTACCCTTTTCTGCAATAGCCGCCTTAAGACTTTCTGCAGAAGCAAAGACGCTGTTGTCAAAGACATCATCTACATAAGCGTCGATGTCTACAGTTGCGAAATCTACAGGGATGTTCTTGAGATAATGCTCAGGTGCTGCGATTTCACGATAGTGCTTCATCATTGTCTTGGCCACCTTGCGGTCAGTGCTGAATGAATAGTCTCCATACTGGCCGGCAATTCTGCCGTATGCTGCTTCAAGAGCTTCGCTCTCGCTTCTTCCGCTTTCGACTGCGCGTTTTGCAGTAGCGGCAAAACTGTTTGCAAAGTTTGTGATCTCGATTCTGTATACAGACTCAGATGCTTTTGTGAAAGCGAGGCTGGCGGCCTTCTGCGCCTCCACTCCGTCTGCAAGGGCCTTAAGTGCGTTGCCGTACTTTGCCTGGCGCTTCTTGTTTGCATTCACCCACTCTGTGAACTGGGCCTCTTCCTGTTCTGCTCTGCCGATGATGTCGAGCTTTTCGAAAGCGAGTTTCATTCCCTGCCACTTCTTCCATGCATTTGAGGAGCTTGAGTACTTGCTTGCATACTGTATCTTTACCTTAGGGTCAGCGAGCATGTCCTCAAGAAGCACGTCCTGTCTTGCTGTTCTTGCAGCAATGCTGATATCGTTCTTCTCGATCTGGAACTTGAGCTCAGGAGATGTCTGGAAACGTGTTGTTCGTCCAGGATAACCCATGATCATGGTGTAGTCGCCTTCCTGTACTCCTGCAAGAGAAATCTTGAGGTGATTCTTCGCCTTGAGAGGAACGTTTTCCGGAGAGTATGGTGCTGGATTGTTGTCCTTGTCGGCATATACGCGGAACATTGAGAAGTCGCAGGTGTGACGAGGCCACATCCAGTTATCTGTGTCTGCTCCGAACTTTCCGATCGATGAAGGAGGTGCTCCTACGAAACGGACGTCGCGATATACCTTATATACTATGAGATACACCACGTTATTGTCGTAGAAAGACGTTGCTCTTACTGTGCAGCCAGGGTTGAGTTTTTCAGCCTCTGCCACTGCTTCCTTTATAGCATCTTCTCTTGTCTTCTTTCCTTTCTTCTCTACCTTCTCAAGCATAGGGGTAAGGTCCTGCATGTATTCGAGGAAGGTTACCGAAAGGCCTTCGCAAGGAAGTTCTTCGCTGCGGTTCATTGCCCAATATCCGTCCTTGAGGTAGTCGTGTTCCACGCTGCTGAGCTTCTGGATGTTGCTGTAGCCGCAGTGGTGATTGGTCACGAGGAGACCTTCGCTGGAGATTATCTCTCCTGTACATCCGCCTCCGAACTGCACGATGGCATCTTTCAGAGAACTGTTATTGATATCATAAATCTGCTGAGGAGTAAGCTCACAGCCGAGTTCTTTCATGGCAGATGCATTCATCTTCTGAAGCAGAGGAAGCATCCACATTCCTTCATCAGCAAAAGCGCTTATGCTGACTGTCAATGCTGTAATGATACTTGCAATTCGTTTCATATCTAAAATAGTGTTGGTTCCAGTTGTTTTAAGTGAAAGCTTTTTCTGTGGTGTGGTGTGTAGCCATGTGCGATTATGGCATCGATGTGTTCTTTTGTGGGGTATCCCATGTTCCTTTCCCATCCGTAGTGCGGATATTCTTTCGCAAGGTTACGCATATATTCGTCCCTGTATGTCTTGGCAAGGACTGAGGCAGCTGCAATCGAAGCATATGTGGCGTCTCCCTTGACGACGCACTGGTACTTATACCCGTCGAAAGGCTTGAATCTGTTTCCGTCAATCAGCAGGAAGTCGGGTCTGGTCTCGAGTCTGCGGACAGCTCTCTGCATTCCGGTGATGGAGGCGTTGAGGATGTTGATCGTGTCGATCTCTTCGGCGGTCACTTCCTCTACTGCCCATGCTATGGCCTCCTTTTCTATTATGGGACGAAGAATTTCGCGTGCCTTTTCGGTCATCTTCTTTGAGTCATTCAGCAGGGGATGATGGAAGTCCTTGGGCAAAATGACAGCAGCGGCGAAAACGGATCCTGCCAATGGGCCTCGTCCCGCTTCGTCGCATCCTGCTTCAATCATATCTTCATGAAGATAGCTCAAAAGATGTGGTTCACTGCGCATTGTGCAAAAATACGCAATCTATTTTTCCCCATCAAGTGATTTCTTGAGCATTGTAATGATTTCGTTCTTTGTAAGTATGGTTTCTTCAAGAGATTGAACCAATTTTTCAAGGTCCGCCACTCTCTGTTCGAGGACTGTGACCTTTCCTGTATATTCCTCCTTTATGTCTTCCACGCCGGGGCCCTCCATCTGAGAGGGACGGTAGCCGAGTACGAGCTCTTCTGACGTAGTCTTCAAGAGGTCTGCCAGTTTCAGCAGGTTGGTGTTGAGTATTGATGTTTCACCTTTTTCAAGATCGCGATAGGCTGTCAAGGATATCCCCATCTTGTCGGCCATCTCTTCCTGAGTGTATTTTCTGGCCTTTCTCTTGTTGCGGATATTTTGTTTGATCGAACTGTTGTCCATGACTTAAAAGATGATTTCATGGACAAAATTATCCCTTATATACCTCTCGCTTAAACCGGATTTTCTGACCAATCGTCGGAAAATCCGACTAAAAAATGGAAAAAATGATAAAAAAAAGAAAAAACTGCTCTGATTTGCGGTGGATTCGTCACAAAAGTTTGGTTTTTCCGATGACACCGGACAGATTTGCGGATACATAAATTTATAAAATCATGAACGACGATATCAGGTATCTGCAATTCTGCAGCAGGCTAATGACAGAAAATGACATCGACCGGAGCGATGCCGACCTAACCATGTTTGATAATATTCTGTACGGAGATTTCGGTATGTCTTCGGAAGAAATTCTGGTTAATTTCAGGCAGAACGGAAGAGGTGATCGAATAAATAACTGTAAGTAAATGTTGATAATACGACAAAATTTTATTAGATTTGCGAGGATGTGTCTTTAGAGATACATAAAGAACCGCTAATAATAACCACAATAACACAGAAGACTAATGAAAGTTTATTCAACCCAAAACATCCGTAATGTGGTTCTGCTTGGTAGCACCAAGTCAGGTAAGACCACGTTATCTGAAGCGATGCTTTACGAAGGTAAGGTAATCGACAGAAGAGGTTCAGTAGAAGCAAAGAACACTGTTTCTGACAATGCAGAGATCGAGCAGATCAACCAGAGATCTATCTATGCTACTCCTCTTTATGCGGAGTTCATGGATACTAAATTCAATATTATCGACACTCCGGGTGCTGATGACTTTGTGGGAGGCGCAGTGTCTGCATTCAAGGTATGTGACCTTGGTGTACTCGTAGTAAATGCACAGCAGGGCGTGGAAGTAGGTACTCAGATCTACTCTCGCTATGCGAAAGAATATGGTATTCCGATGATCGTTGCTGTAAACCAGCTTGACGGTGACAAGGCAAATTGGGAAGGAACATTGGAATCAATGAAGGAGACATTCGGTGGCAAGCCTGTAGTAGTTCAGTATCCTGTAAATGCAGGTCCTGGATTCGACAGCTTCATCGATGTACTCAAGATGAAACTTTATCGTTTTGAAGGCGATACAGGCAAACGTCAGGATCTTGAGATTCCTGCTGATATGATGGACGAAGCTGAGGAGCTCAGAAATGCACTCATCGAGCGCGCTGCTGAGTATGACGATACTCTCATGGAGACTTTCTTCGAGCAGGGTTCACTCTCAGAGGATGAGATCAGAAAGGGTCTTGGTATCGGTATCCGCGAAGGTGCCGTGATGCCTATTTTCTGTCTTTCTGCAAAGAAGGATATCGGCGTTAAGCGTCTCATGGAGTTCACAATCCGCGTAGCGGCTTCTCCAGCTGAGCGTATTGGCGTTACAAAGGATGGAAAGAAGGTAGAGTGCAAGGTGGATGCGCCTGTTTCACTCTTCATATATAAGACAGCCGTAGAGCCTCACCTTGGTGAAGTCGCTTACTTCAAGGTGATGTCCGGTGAGCTTACTGAGGGTATGGACCTCGAGAATCCTGAGACTGGTGATAAGGAAAGAATTTCCGCTATCTATGCAGTTGCTGGTAAGAAGAAGGAGAAGGTTACTGACCTCCAGGCCGGTGACATCGGATGTACAGTGAAGCTCCGCGCAGCTAAGACAAACGTGACTCTTTGTGCCCCTGGAGCAGACCTCTGCTACCTCGACATCAAGTTCCCTCACTACAAGTATCGTTGTGCAGTCAAGGCAAAGGATGCTAAGGATGAGGAGAAGGTAAGCGAGGCTATGGCAAAGATCGCGGCTGAGGATCCGACATACATCATCGAGTACCACAAGGAGCAGAAGCAGACTATCCTTAAGGGACAGGGCGAGCAGCACGTGAACACACTCAAGTGGAGACTTCAGAACGAGAACAAGCTCGAGATCGAGTTCTCGGCTCCTAAGATCTCTTACCGTGAGACAATTACTAAGGTTGCAACTGCAGACTATCGTCACAAGAAGCAGTCTGGTGGAGCAGGTCAGTTCGGTGAGGTTCATCTCCTTATCGCTCCTTACCAGGAGGGTGTTGACCCAGGTAACAGATTCAAGGTTGACGGCAAGGAAGTTGTCCTCAACATCAAGGGTAAGGAAGAGTACGACCTTCCATGGGGCGGTAAGCTCGAGTACTACAACTGCGTTGTCGGTGGTGCTATCGATGCACGCTTCATGCCTGCTATCCTCAAGGGTATCAACGAGAAGATGAGCGAAGGCCCTCTTACCGGTTCGCTTGCACGTGACATCCGTGTTTACGTTTACGATGGTAAGATGCATCCGGTTGATTCAAATGAAATCTCATTCGTTCTCGCATCACGTAATGCATTCAAGGAGGCGTTCCGCGTAGCTGGTCCTAAGATCATGGAGCCTATCTACACTGTTGAGGTTCTTACTCCTACTGAATACATGGGTGCATGTATGTCTGACCTCCAGAACCGTCGTGCTATCATCGAGGGTATGGGTACTGACAAGGGATTCGATACAATCAAGGCAAGAGTTCCACTCGCAGAGCTCTACCGCTACTCGACAACCCTCAGCTCACTCACTTCAGGTAGTGCAACATTCACAATGGACTTCGCTGACTACCAGCCGGTTCCAGGTGATGTTCAGGAGAAGCTCCTCAAGGCATATCTCGAAGAGGAGAAAGAGGACTAATCAACAACATTATTCCCAGATTAAAGTCATCCCCGGCTTGACCGGGGATCTCAATACACAACAGAGGCGACCCGCAGGGGCCGCCTCTGTTGTATTTATATGTTGCAGTTACGCAAGTTTCTGGGTGAGTGAGATGAAGTCTTCTACGCTGAGTCGCTCAGGGCGGAGTTCGAAGACCGGATCTGCGATGAATTCAGCAAGCTGCTCTTCTGTCCAGGCGCAGCGGTCTGCCTTTGCATGGATCAGCGGCTTGAGGGAGTTGCGGAGGGTCTTTCGGCGCTGGTTGAAGCCAGTCTTGACCACCGTCTTGAACAATGCTTCATCGCATCCGAGTTCTGTGCGGGAGTTGCGTACAAGTCGGATTACTGCAGACTTGACCTTTGGCGGCGGGTTGAACGCACCTTCGCCTACAGTGAAGAGATATTCGATGTCGTACCATGCCTGAAGGAGTACCGAGAGGATTCCGTATGTCTTTGTGCCAGGCTTCTCGGCGATGCGCTCTGCAACCTCCTTCTGGATCATGCAGACTACCTGCGGTACCTGCTCTTTATAGTCAAGAACCTTGAAGAAGATCTGTGATGAAATGTTGTATGGGAAGTTACCGATAACGCAGAACTGTCCCGGGAAGAAGTTTTCGAGCTTGAGCTTGAGGAAGTCAGCTTCCATGAGCTTTCCGTTTACCTGCGGAAAGTGTACGAGGAGATAGTCAACAGACTCTGTATCAATCTCTACCATTCGCAGATCCACCTCCGGTCTCTGCAGTACGTACTGTGTGAGGACGCCCATTCCGGGACCGATTTCAAGCGCCGGCATAGGGTTGGATGCGTCATGCTGCGTCTCCAGACCGGGACATGGTACAAGGAGTGCTTCAGCAATTCTCTGTGCGATAGACAGATCTGTCAAAAAGTGCTGGCCCAGGGCCTTCTTAGCTCTAACTTCCATATTCAATTTCATCAAAATCTCCACAAAGATAACAAACTCTGTTTATGATATGTCTCTATTCCATTTTATTTGATTATTTTTGTCAGATTTTAGTCGGGAGATCTCTCCACGCGCTTCGCTTGGTCGAGATGAAAAACAGAGAAATATAAAACAGACAATATATGTACAGAACACACACCTGCGGAGAACTCCGCATTGAAAATGTCGGCCAGACAGTTACATTGGCCGGATGGGTACAGAAGAGCAGAAAGCTTGGAGGCATGACTTTCGTTGACCTCAGAGACCGCTACGGCATCACGCAGCTCGTTGTGGATGCTCATGCAGCTGCAGAGCTCGTCGAGACCGCTTCCAGCCTTGGTCGTGAGTGGGTGCTTCAGGTGACCGGTGAGGTTGTCGAGCGTCAGAGCAAGAACCCTAAGATGGAAACTGGTGACATTGAGATCAGCCTCAGCGAGATCAAGGTTCTCAATAAGGCTAACACACCTCCTTTCACAATCGAGGAGGAGAGCGACGGTGGTGAGGAACTCAGAGCCAAGTACCGCTACCTCGACCTCAGAAGAGGTCCTCTTCAGAGAGCGCTCAGAATCCGTCATGAGATCGCACACGAGATCCGTAACTATCTTGACGCTCAGAACTTCCTTGAGATAGAGACTCCATACCTCATCAAGTCTACACCGGAGGGTGCACGTGACTTCGTGGTTCCTTCACGTATGAACCCAGGTCAGTTTTATGCACTACCACAGTCTCCTCAGACATTCAAGCAGCTCCTCATGGTTGCCGGTTATGACCGCTATTTCCAGATAGTACGCTGCTTCCGTGACGAGGACCTCCGTGCTGACCGTCAGCCTGAGTTCACTCAGATCGATTGCGAGATGTCATTCGTTGAGCAGGAAGATGTACTCAATACATTCGAGGGAATGATGAGAACCCTCTTCAAGAATGTCCTCAATGTAGAGATTGCAGAGCGTATCCCACGCATGAGCTGGTATGATGCTATGGATTTCTACGGTTCAGACAAGCCGGATATCCGTTTCGACATGAAGATCCACGAGATTACAGACCTCGTGAAGGGCTGTGGATTCTCTGTATTTGACAGTGTTGACTACATCGGTGCAATCAATGTCGAGGGTACTGCAAACTACACACGCAAGCAGATTGACGAGCTTACAGAGTGGGTGAAGAGACCTCAGGTGGGCGCAAAGGGACTCGTTTACATCAAGATCAACGAGGACGGCTCAATCAAGTCTTCAATCGACAAGTTCTATACTCCTGAGCAGCTTCAGGCAGTTGCTGACCGTCTTGGTGCAAAGAAGGGTGACATGCTCCTCGTTCTCTGCGGTGCCAAGAGAAAGACTCAGAACATGCTCGGTGTGCTCCGTATTGAGATGGGTAACCGTCTCGGACTCCGCGATCCGTTCAACTTCGCACCTCTTTGGGTGGTTGATTTCCCTCTCGTGGAGTGGGATGACGAGACTCAGCGCTTCTACGCTATGCACCATCCGTTCACAGCACCTAAGCCGGAGCATCTCGAACTCTTCTACAGCGACAAGAAGGAAGACCTCGAGAAGGTATGTGCAAATGCATACGACTTCGTCCTTAACGGTACTGAGCTCGGTGGCGGATCTATCCGTATCCATGAGGCAGCAATGCAGGAGCGTATGTTTGAGGTTCTCGGTATCAGCAAGGAGGATGCAGAATACAAGTTCGGCTTCATCATCAACGCATTCAAGTTCGGTGCTCCTCCTCACGGTGGACTCGCTTTCGGTTTTGACCGCGTATGTGCCCTCTTCGGTGGTCAGGAGACAATCCGTGACTATATCGCATTCCCTAAGAACAACCAGGGTCGCGATGTGATGATCGACTCTCCTTCATTCATCGATCAGGAGCAGATGGATGAGCTTTTCCTTGAATCAAAAGCTGAGCACAAAGAATAATAATACACGATGAAGAAACTGTTTCTCCTCTGTTTAGGCATCCTGCTGGCTGTATCTGCATATGCACAGGAAGAATCTCCTACAGTCAACTGGCCGTATCTCTTCCCGGATTTCGTGGAAGGTGAACTGATTCGTGCAAATAAGGCCCCAAACAAGGCTCGTTTCAATATTAATCTCAATCTGAGCAGGGCCCACTATATCGACAAGGGCAAGATCAGAGAGGTGGATACTTGGGGCGTGACCGGTCTTGTCATTGGAGAGGACGTGTTCCGTTTTGTACAGGGTAAGATGCTGAAGGTTCTTGCGGAGGCAGAAAGAGGCTATGTCGTAGAGGAGAAAAGAGCGAATTATTCGTCTGTGATAAAGAATGATGGTGCGTATGGAACCTCGTCGTTGAGCAGTACCACGACCAAGACATATCTTTATAACGAAAATGCAATCAATCAGTATGACGGTTATCTGCTGACTGATGTTTATGAGGATCTTCATGCAATTAAGAATGACTCTGAAAAACTACCGGTCAGGACCAACAGATATCTTGTCATCGGCAATGAAATGATTCCAGCCAATAAGACAGGTGTTTCTTCTATGGATAATATCGACAAGAAGGCTTTCAATGCATTCCTGAAGTCAAACAAGATTAAATGGAATGAAACGGATGATCTTGTAAAGGTCTTGAATTATATTACTGCTCAGTAAGATAGGAAGACATTACAAGATCGATAAAATCCACTGGCAGTGTGTGCCACACATCTGCCAGTGGATTTTTTTATATGGTGCTGCAACATTCTGCAGAGTCTGGTAGTCTAATGTATGGAACGGGACGAGATCCCTGATGAGATGTCTAATTCAAAATTCTAATATTATGGAAAATATTATCATTCCCATTTTCGTCAGCTGTATAATGCCGGTCATGATAGTCTTCTTCATTGCACAGGCGGCAACGAAGAAGTCTGAGCAAAAGATGAATGTAATGATCAAGGCAATTGAAAATGGTGCGGATATAGATCCGAATACCATTTTGGCTGTCAAATCCAAAGTGACGTCTGTAAAGGAAAGATTAGTTAACAGACTTTGCGGAGGTATTATTCTGACCATAATGGGACTTATGTTCATCTTGGCTGCCGCTTTCGATCTGGCTTCGTTCTCTGACTGGGGATATTATCCGGGCTTTCCGCTTCTTGCGGCTGGAATAGGTCTTCTTGTATCTTTTTTCTATGGTATGAAGTTCCTCAAGCCACAGATAGAAGCTGAAGAGCGCAAGTAATGACCAAGGAGCAGTTCATAGAGATGATTACCCGGGAACAGGAATCTTTGAGAAGGTTCCTTCGCGGGTTGTGCTCAGGCGACGGCTTCCGTGCAGATGATCTGGCGCAGGAGGCTCTTCTGAAGGCATATCTCTCTTTTGAACGCTACGAAGGTCGCTCACGGTTCTCGACGTGGCTCTTCAGGATAGCCTTCAACTGCTGGTATGACTCCCAGAAGAAACGGGGGAAGGAATTTGAATGGCTTTCTTTTGAGGATACTTCTTCAGTAGGACCGCCGGATGGCCCGGCAGATTCTTCGATGGACGTGATATACGAAAATCAGCAGTTATATATGGCCATAGGAAATCTTTCCTTGCAGGAACAGACGGTCATACTGCTTTTTTACATTGAAGAAAAATCTATAAAGGAAATAGAAATAATCACAGGAATGCCTTCCGGCACCATCAGGTCGCACCTTTCGCGCGGCCGCAGACGTCTGAAGGAATATTTGGAGACATTATGAAGACAGAACAGGACATAAGAAGATTCATGCAGGAAAACAGGATTCCTGTATCGGGCAACGATGCTTTCATGGCAAACCTGATCCGTCAGATAGACTCCTTGCCCGTACCGGCTTCACTCGCCGGAAGTGATACCGACGTCCAGGAAAATATAAGGAAGGTAAAAGAGATTTTCCAGGGACAAGCGAAGCGTAGAAAGAGACAGGCGTTGATTGCCTCTTTGATAAGCATAATCTTCTGCTTGGTAATATTCACTGCGGGATACGTCTTCCATATCTCAGGTATTCGAAATCCGATGACGATTACGATATTGGGTTTCATGGCGACTGTAATGGCCGTAAGATGGACAGGTATTGTCCGTATCTGACAGCATAATAATCTGAACAATGAAAATATTTATGGCTCTTTGCCTGTTGATTTCAACAGGCCTTACCTCTTACGCCCTGGAGGATTGGAAGGGACGTGTTGTTGATGAGGAAAACAATCCCGTATCATATGCTAACGTAGTACTTCTGTCGAAAGCGGATTCGACTGTTGTGAGCGGTGTCGTGACCGATGAAGATGGTTCGTTCGTTCTTCCGACAGAGGAAGATGGAGTGCTGATGGTTGCCATGCTCGGGTATGAAACTATATATGTCTCTCCTTCTGAGAATATGCAGATTGTTCTTAAGGAGGACGCCGCCATGCTTGAAGGTTCGGTTGCAACCGGAATGATGGTCAAGACCAGGATTACCGCCAATTCCATGGTGACTGATATTCAGGGAACTGTGCTTGGCAGTTCCGGAACAGTTCTGGAGATGCTGGGCAAGGTACCGGGAATGATGGCAAAAGGCACTGAACTTGAGGTCATCGGCAAGGGTTCGCCGGTAGTCTATATAAACGGAAGGAAACTCCACGACATGAATGAACTCAAGCAGATGCGTTCGGAGGATGTCCAGAGCGTCGAGGTTATCAGCAATCCCGGAGCACAGTATGATGCAACTGTAACGGCTGTCGTGCGCATCAAGACTCTCCGTCGCGAAGGCGAAGGTTTTGGATTTGATCTGAATGTGGCTAATAATCAAGACCTTATGTTCGGGGCCAGCGACCCCAGTGCCGGAATGAATCTCCGCTACCGTTTCAAGAATTTCGACATGTTCGGTTCTGTGAACTATTGGAAATGGGATGAGATAAGCATCTACGAAGACAATGGCCATATGTTTCTGAATGAGTACGATGAGGTCATCCAGGAACATGTCTCGAAAAATCATTGGTTCTCCAGTGCCATGGACTATAATTTTGGATTCAATTGGCAGCTGGCAGAAAATCATTCGGTCGGAGCGCGTGTGGTGACGCATCAGACAGTAGAAGCGGGTACATATCTCTCGTCGGTTACTGATATCCATCGCAAGTTCGGATCTTCAGAGAGTCTGATTCATAACGCGTCTGATCAGGAGGAGGTTCGCAATTCTCCATACGATTGGGAAGGCAATGTCTATTACAGCGGTCTTTTCGGGAAGCTGAGTGTAAACTTCAATGCGGATTATCTTTTGAACAGGAAGGATCTGGTCAACGATATATCATCGGTCGTGAATGATACGGAACATACGGAGATGCTTCAGGAAGGTGTGACGACTTCAAGACTTGCAGCGGCTAAACTTGTGCTTACGTATCCGGTATGGAAAGGACAGCTTGAGGCGGGAACGGAGGCGGTGCTTGTCGATCGAGGCAACACTCATTCGATCACCAACTATCCTCTCCCTTCATCCGATTCCAATGTTGAGGAAGATAATATCTCGGCCTTTGTTTCCTACAGTTTCAACCTTCAGAAGTTCGGCTCGGTGAACGCAGGAGTGCGATATGAGCATGTCGGATTCAATTATACAGACCTGCTGGATGCTTCTGGCAGCATGAGCCGTTATCAGGATGAGTTCTTTCCGAATCTTGCGTGGTCGGGACAGTTCGGTCCTGTGCATGCATCGCTGTCCTACAGTCTGAGGACCAGCCGCCCGAGTTATAATGATCTGGGGGACAAGATCACCTACATCAATTCGTTCACCCTCATGCAGGGAGACTCCAAGCTTAAGAATGAAAGAATGCAGGAGGCTGGATTGAATGCTCGATATAAATGGCTCAGTCTTTCGGTCGCATATGAACGTAGGGACAACACCTTGACAAATCTGTTCTATGACTATAATGGCGAGGGTATACTGCTTGTGAGAGCCAGCAATCTTTCCGAACCGATGCGCAGTGCCACTGCCTTTGTGTCGGCTAACCCGACATGGGGAGTGTACAGCCCGAACTGGAGTGCCGGAGTGAGGAAGCAGTGGAATGTGATGGGATTTGACAGACCTATCTTCAATTTTGCCTTCAATAACGCGTTCCGCTTCAAACATAGCTGGCAGGTGGAAGCGAACATGAACATCCGCACCAAGGGCGATAATATCAACTTCAGGATGACCACGTCGGCGTATAACCTTGGTTTCGTCGTGCAGAAATGCTGGCTGAAGAATGATGCCCTCTGCCTGAGAGTGAGTGTCGCCGATGTGCTCAAGTGCAGCATGCAGGATGTGTATTCCGATGACGGATTCTTTATCTATAAAGAGCATCCGATAAGAAACAATCACCGTCTGGATGTAAGTCTCAGATACACCTTCAATGCTTCAAAGAGCCGATATAAGGGCACAGGAGCCGGAAAAGAGGCTCAGAACCGAATGTAAATGCAGGGTCAGCACAAAATGTTATATTTGTGCTGACTTTTTTATTAACAAAAATCCTGCAAGTGCGTCTGTATAGGTGAGTGCTCAAAAAAGTAACTTAAAAAGTAAAGTATATGAAGAAATTATTTTCCATTATAATGCTTGCCGTCTTATTGACAACTCCTGTCAGCTGTAAGTCACCTGCGGCAAATAAGGTGAAGGTTGATGCGGGTGCGACAGAGAAGCTCGTAAATAAGTATACTGGTAAGGATGGGTTTGAGGTTATGTCTTTCGGAGGCATGGCCATGGGACTGATGAAGATGCTTGCAAATGCAACTGCCGGATCTGCGGAAGATAAGGAAGCGCTCAATGTGCTGAGCGGAATAAGCAAGTTTGTGGTGGTTGAGTATGAAGGTGCATCCGACAGCGATAAACAGGCTTTCCGCAAAGAGGCGGCTTTGCTTCTTGACGGCGCAGAAAAGATCATGGAGGTAAATGACAGTGGCGAAAAGGTGGAAATCTACGGCACTCTTTCAAAGGATGGTGAGAAGATAAATGATGTGATCATCAATATTCCTGAAGAGTGCAATATGATATGTTTTTTCGGCAAGGTAAATCTGAAGGATCTTGGAATACTCAAGGATGTTGTGAATGAGTAATTTCAGCAACATATGGATTCCTCTCTCTGACAGGTTCTATCGTGTGGCTTATTATCTTCTGGAGTCGGAAGCTGACGCCGAAGATGCCGTACAGGAGCTGTATCTGAAGCTTTGGGCGGCCCGCAGCAGTCTGGAAGGCATACAGAATCCGACGGCATACGGAATATCCCTTCTGAAGAATATCTGTATAGACAGGATCAGAAAGAGGATGGTCAGAAAGGCAGAGCCGCTCGAAAAGGTACCTCATCTGGAAGATGACAGTCAGGACAGTCAGACAGATATGAAGGATGCTCTCCAATATCTGCTGGAAGAAATGGAAAAACTCCCGGACAAGCAGCGGACAGTTCTGAAGATGAGGGCGATAGACGGATTGGAGTACGAGGATATATCGGACCGTACCGGGCTCTCCAAAGTACATGTAAGGGTACTTATGACAATGGCAAGAAAAACATTAAAGTCAAAGATCAGGTTATGAAGTCAATAAAGGACATAGAGAACATGAGTCTGGAGCAGCTGGAGGCTGTGTCCATGGATGAAGGCATTGCCGTTCCTGATGGCTTCGGGCTTCGAATCAAGGAGACTCTTGACGCTGTTGAGATGGTCGAAAATCTGACAGAAGACGAATCTGCAAGCCAGAACAGCAGTAGGATTGTAAGGTATGCTGCAGCCGCTGCCTCAGTTGCCGTCATGGCAGGTGCGGGTTTGGGTGTTGCGCAGAGATGTGGTCAGCCGAAGGATACGTTTGATGATCCGTATCAGGCGTATGCGGAATTGGAAAAGGCATTTGCAACGATATCTGCTGGTATCAACAAGAGTCTGGCAATGGCCGGAGAAACAGAACAAGTAATAGAGAAGGCAACTTCTGTATTTTCAGACAAATAAGAATTATGAAAAGAATTTATGCGATAGTTGTATTGCTTCTTATGACAGTGGGAGCATACGCACAGAGTGGAAAGACAATTTACAATAAGTACTCTGATTCTAATGGAGTATCTGCGGTCTATATTTCTCCGACAATGTTCAGGATGATTGGACAGCTTCCCAACCTAGATATCGAAGCATCAGACGGAGAGAAAGTTGATATAGCTCCTCTTGTGCGTTCATTCGAAGGTTTCTATCTTCTGAGTGTGTCTGACAAGGCTCAGGCGGCAGAACTTAAGCAGGAGGTCCAGTCCATAATCAAGTCCGGCCGTTTCGAGATGCTCATGGAGGCAAAGGACAGCGGCAACACCATGAGGATATATACGGCCGGTAATGATAAGAATATATCAAGTCTTGTAATGCTGGCCCAGGAAGGAGATTCCGTACAGTTCATCTGCCTGGAAGGTTCCATGAACAGGAACGATTTCGAATCCATGATGACAAAATCAATCAAGTAATGAGCCGTAAATATTTTAAGTTGGCGTTGCTGACCTTGATGTCGGTGATGTCCTGGGTGAGTCATGCCCAGACCAGGGAAATATCGGGAAAGGTTGTTGATGTTGATGGCTCAGAACTGCAGTTTGTGAATGTGGTGCTTCTGTCTCTTCCGGATTCATCCATAGTGACTGGTGCGATGACTGATGAGCAGGGAAAGTTCACTCTTTCTGTGGAGGCGGATCATGGCGTGGTGCAGTTCTCAAACTTGGGATACAGTACAGTTTGCCTTCCGGTTGTGGAAGTTGATGGACAGGTAGTGCGTCTTGCTGAGGATAGCAGTTTTCTTGCTGAGGCAGTAGTGAGGGCGGTCATGCCTAAGACGAAGCTTACTGGAAACTCCATGATTACAACGATTCAGGGAACAGTGCTGAGCAATTCAGGAACGGCCCATGAGATTTTATCGAAGGTTCCTGGTATGACCCAAAGAGATGATGAACTTGAGGTGATAGGTAAGGGAAAACCGGTATTTTATCTCAACGGACGTAAGGTTCAGGATAAGGAAGAGCTTAAGACTCTGCATTCTAGCGAGATACAGAATGTCGAGGTCATTACGAATCCTGGAGCGCTCTATGATGCTGCCATATCTGCTGTCGTAAGGATAAGGACTGTAAAGATGCAGGGTGAAGGTTTCGGATTCAATGTCAATGTCGGAAACGATCAGGATCTGGTATATGGCTATAGTGATCCGAGCACGACCCTCAACATGAAATATCGCTACAATTCCGTCGATATCTTCGGAATGGTGAATTATGCCGACAGGAACAATGTCATTATCAGTCAGCCCGTCCAGACAAGCTGGTTTGTAAACAATGGCCAGCTTATAAATATCAATCAGGATTCATGGTGGCTCAGTCACAATGTGAATCACAATCTCAATGCAAACCTGGGATTCAACTGGCAGATTTCTCAGAACCATTCTGTCGGTTTACGTATAGAGACCCGCAACAACATCAATCCGACCGGTGACCACAGGATCAATAATTTTGTTGATTTCAGAAACAGTGTCAATCCTGCTGCTGATTATATTGACGAGAGCATCACCGAAGGCAACGAGGTCATGAGCATGCCATATTATTGGACAGGTAATGCCTATTATAACGGACAGGCAGGCAAGCTGAATATCGATTTTAACGTAGATTTTGTCACTCGCAAAAATGGTAAGGTTACGGATCTTTCTGAAATCGGCACCAGGGGAGAGTCGCTGATGAGGCATGAGGATAAGAACACATCTGAATTGTGGGCGACAAAACTTGTGCTTTCGTACCCGGTATGGAAAGGACAGCTTCAGGCAGGTACGGAGATGAGTTTTGTAGACCGTACGAACAGTTTTACGATGACCGGTTATCCGTTGCCTTCTACAGATTCTGATGTGAAGGAAAAGAATGTTGCAGGTTTCGTGAATTATGCATTCAGCCTTGAAAAGTTTGGAAATCTCAGCGCCGGTCTTCGTTATGAGCATGTCGGTTTCGATTATCAGGACATTCTGAATCCGGAACAGTCGCTTGCAAGATATACAGACGACCTGTTCCCATCCATATCATGGTCAAATCAGTTCGGTCAGTTCAGAACATCCCTGGCATATAGCGCCAAGGTTGCGCGTCCGAGCTATGACAGATTGAATGAGAATATAAACTATATGAACTCGTTCTCTCTGGAGCAGGGTAACTCAAAGCTGAAGAATGAGACCATATACGAGGTTAGCGCGAACGTAGGTTATCAGTGGCTCAATTTCTTTATCGCTTACGAGAGAAGGGACAATACTCTGACTCAGGGAGCATCTCTGTACAATGACGAGGGCGTGACTCTGCTGAGGCAGATCAATCTGGATCAGCCGTTGCGCAATGTTGCGGCATTCCTTTCTGCATCTCCGACTTTCGGATGCTACAGTCCTAACTGGACGGTCGGAATACAGCGTTATTTCTACAAGCAGACGCTTCTTGATCCATCCCACCCTGACGGCCAGCGTACGTTGACGGCAAAGAAGCCTGTGGTGTTCATAGATCTGAACAACGCATTCCGCTTCAAGGGCAGCTGGCAGCTTGAGGCCAATCTGAATGTGATGACAAAGGGAGACATGATGCAATTTAACTTCTTGAGGAATACATACAATCTTGGTCTGGTAGTGCAGAAATGCTGGCTGAAGAATGATGCTCTCTGTCTTCGTATAAGCATGAGCGATGTTCTGCAGATGAGGACCAGTGAACTGCTGCTGGACAACGGATATTTTCAGTTGCATCAGAAAAGTGGTCAGAACTATCATCGTCTGAATGTCACACTCCGTTACACCTTCAACTCATCAAGCAACAAGTACAAAGGTTCAGGTGCCGGATCCGACGCCAAAAACCGTATGTAGTCATCCCCGGCCCTATGCATCCCCGGCTTTCCTCATGTCATCCCCGGCTTTCCTCATGTCATCCCCGGCTTGACCGGGGATCTGACCGAAATATTTGTTAATCAGACAAAATGCGAGTATATTTACAGAAATATGCTCGCATTTTTTATGAAAAAACTTCTAACCTCAATTCTTCTCCTGGGTGCAGCCATGATGATGCATGCCCAGAACCCAGTATCTCCTAACGGTAAATTATCTGCAGAAGTTTCTGGTAACCAGCTGGTTGTAAGTTACGAAAATCAGAAGGCTCTCCATCTTGCAGATGTTCCTTTTAATGAACTGACTTTTGTAAGAAAGGTCAAGGATGATTACCAGATGCTGGAAGGCAAGCGCCTGCACTGTACCAATGAGGCTAATGAATATAAGGCTCCGGTCGGTCAGAACGCCTATATGGTAGTAAGACTTTATAATGATGGTGTAGCATTCCGCTATGAATATACCGGCCTTCAGAACGAGAAGCAGCCTCAGGAAAACACTGTCTATGTGATTCCGGAGGGAACAAAGCGCTGGTTCATGCAGTGGACGGAGTCATATGAGGGCTATTTCCCGATGAACACAACCTATAAGGTGAAGCCGATCCGAGGGTTCAGCGGAGCTTCCGTTTCGGAAGAGGGATGGAGCAACCGCTGGGGTTATCCGGCGTTGATGGAGTCCGCCGATGGCGTCTTCGCGCTCATAACCGAGGCAAATATCGAAAGAAATCAGAGCGGTTCTAGCCTTTATAACGACGGCGAACGCTATAAGGTCGTCGTTGAACCGAACGAGGTTCCTCTGACAGGGGAATGGCATACGCCATGGCGTGTCGCAATCATCGGTACTCTCGCGGATGTCGTCGAGTCCACATTGGTTACAGATGTGAGCGAGCCGACACAATATAAGGACGTGAGTTGGATCGAGCCGGGTGTTGTTTCGTGGATCTATTGGGCGAACAACCACGGATCGAATGACTATAATATCATCAAGAGATACGTCGACATGGCCGCGACCCTCGGTCTTCCGTACGTGCTCATCGATGCCGAGTGGGACGAGATGAAGGACGGCAAGACAGTCGAGGATGCGATCGCTTATGCCCATTCGAAGGGCATCAAGCCGATGATATGGTACAACTCTTCGATCGGTTGGATCAATGGTGCTCCCGGTCCGAAGTTCCGCCTGAATGACCCTGAGGACCGTGAGAAGGAATTTGCATGGTGCGAAAGCCTTGGTGTTGCGGGTGTGAAGGTCGATTTCTTCAGCGGTGACAACCAGGTGAACATGGACTACTGTATCGAACTCATGGAGTGTGCAGCCCGCCACAACATGCTGATCAACTTCCATGGCGCGCCGATTCCTCGCGGATGGCAGCGTACATTCCCGAACCTCCTCACAACCGAGGGCGTTTATGGTGCAGAGTGGTATAACAATGTGCCTACATTCACAAAGAAGGCGGCGAGCCATAATGCCGTGCTCCCGTTCACCCGCAACGTAATCGGTCCTATGGACTATACTCCATGCGCTTTCAGCGACTCGCAGCATCCGCACATCACCTCGAATGCACACGAGCTTGCGCTCACAGTGCTTTTCGAGAGCGGTCTCCAGCATCTTGCAGATAGCCCTGAGAGCTTCCTTGCTCAGCCGCAGGAAGTGCAGGACTTCCTCGGCCAGCTGCCGGCAGTATGGGATGAGACACGCTATGTCAGCGGATATCCGGGAGTGAGTGCGGTACTTGCCCGCAGAAGCGGTAATGTATGGTATGTTGCAGGAATCAACGGAACCGATGAGCCGATGACTCTTGAAACCGACCTCAGCTTCCTCGGCAAGAAGAAGGTGAAGGCCCGCATGTTTGCCGATACAGCCGACCAGCCATGGCAGATCACCGATATCAAGAAGCTTCCGACCCAGGTAGAGTGCCAGCCTCGCGGCGGCTTCCTGCTGGTTGTCAGCAAGTAACTGCTTCAGTTCCATAAATTTAATCTACGGTAAATCATGAAGAGGATCTGCGTTCTTGCGGGGGTTCTTATCTCCCTTGTTGCCAATGCGCAAGAAATCAGGGATTGGGAAAATCCCCAGGTGATGGGTATCAATAAGGAAGATTATCATGCTACCTTGACTCTGCCTTCGCGTAAATCCGAGTGCTCTGAAATCATATCCCTTAACGGAAACTGGAAATTCAATTGGGTCGGCAATCCTTCTGAAAGGCCGGAGGACTTCTACAAGGAAGGCTTCGATGCATCTGGATGGGACGAGATAGCCGTGCCTGGCAACTGGCAGATGCAGGGATACGGAATCCCGATCTATACGAACTGGACATATCCTTTCAAGAAGGATTATCCGTATGTCATGGGTGAGCCGCCTGCAGATTATTTCAGCTATGATAACCGCAATCCGGTAGGCTCGTATATCACAAGTTTTGAGGTTACTCCAAAGATGAAGGACAAGGTCCTGTTCCTTCATTTTGAGGGAGTCAAATCTGCGATGTATGTGTGGGTAAACGGTCAGAAGGTAGGATATAGCGAGAATTCGATGTCTCCGGCCGAATTCGATATAACCGAATATGTCAGACCTGGCAGCAATAAACTGGCTGTCGAAGTATATAGGTGGTCAGACAGCAGTTATATAGAGGATCAGGACATGTGGAGATTCAGTGGAATCTTCCGTCCGGTGGAGCTTTGGGTGCGTCCGCAGACCAATATTAGGGACTACCGTGTTGTGGCTATACTGTCGGATGATTTCTCGAGGGCGACTCTGAATGCGGATTACGTCATCCGTAACCAGTCGTCCAAGACAGTAAAGGGTCTTAAGGTTGAGACAAAGATATCTCATAAAGGAGCAGATGTCAGATCTATGGTTTCTGAGGATGTTGTGCTCGAACCGATGCAGGAGAAGGTTATCAACTTTGCAACGGTACTTGACAACCCATTGTTGTGGTCTGCAGAAAAGCCTCAGCTGTATGATGTGGAAATACTCCTGAAGCAGAAAGGAAAGGTGCAGGAAAGGCTATATTGCCATACTGGAGTCCGCAAGGTGGAAGTCAAGGGAGAAGTCCTGTACATCAATGGAGAGAAGGTGAAATTCAAGGGTGTCAATCGTCATGAGCACCATCCGCGAACAGGACGATATATGGATGAGGCAACTTTAAGGAAGGATCTGGAACTGATGAAGCAGGCCAATATCAACATGATCCGAACCTCGCATTATCCTTCCATGCCATTGTTCTATGAACTTTGCGACATATACGGCTTCTATGTCATGAGTGATGCCAATAATGAAAGCCATGATTACGGAATCGGCAATAGAATCCTAGGCAATGATCCGCTATGGAAAGATGCTTTTGTGGACAGAGCCGTGTCGCTTGTAAAAAGGGATGTCAATCATCCGAGCATCCTGGTGTGGTCTTTGGGCAATGAGTCTGCCGGAGGTGACAATCCTAAGGCGATGGCCGATACGATTCGCGCCATGGATCCGCGCAGGCTGGTGTTCTATGATTCCGACAGGTCGGTTTCGGATCTTTACGACGACAGCTACCTGACTCCGGAAAGAATGGTACAGGTTGCAGACAGGGTTACGGATAAGCCTTTTGTGATGAGGGAGTACGCTCACGCGATGGGTAATTCTCTCGGTAATCTTCAGGAGTATTGGGATATCATCGAAAAGCGCGACGATATTGCCGGTGCTGCAGTCTGGGAGTGGAATGACCATGGTATTGCAAAGAAGATCGACGGATCGCCGATGAAATACGGCGAGGATCCGAGCGGTGACCTTCATCTGCATGAGGATGAGTTCTGGGCATATGGCGGAGATTTCGGGGATGCTCCGAATTATGGAGCCTTTGTGATGGATGGTCTGATCAGGGCCGACAGAGTTCCGAATCCGCATTATTATCAGCTGCCTTATATTTATCAGAACATAGAATTCTCTTTGTCCTGTGTCGAGGATGGTAAATATGTCGTTGCGCTGAAGAACAAACATTTCTTTACGGAGCTTGATGAGTATGACTATGTATATGAGTGGCTTTGCGACGGAGAAAAGGTTGCGGAAGGTGCTGCCGTGCTGAATGGAAATGAACTCATCGTGCCTGCTCTTTCTCTGCCTTCTGATAAGGAGGTCATACTCAATGTGTTCGCGACCCTCAGGCAGGATGAGATATGGGCAACGAAAGGATTCCCTGTCGCAAAGGAACAGTTTGTCGTCAGACCATTCGTACCGTCAGGGCTGAGCCGTTCTGCTGATGTGCCTGTGATATCTGAAAGCGGAAATGTTATCGAAGTCTGCTCGGATCTTTACAAGTTTGTTTTTGACAAGAGTACCGGAGCGCTTGTCAGCTGGAAGAAGTCTGAGGAGGAATTGCTGAAAGGCTGCTTTGAACCGTATTTCTGGAAACCGGTAAATGAAAATCAGAGGCATAACGGCGACGAGCGTCGTCTCGGAACATGGAAGGATGCTGCGGACGAAAGAAGGGTCGAGTCGGTTAGGTGCAGAATCGAGGAAGGAATGGCAGTTGTCGAATTCGACATGATCTTGCCGGTCGGAGCGGATTATCTGCTGTGCTATACAGTGGACGCCGAGGGAAGACTGCAGGTGACTTCATCGTATGTTCCGCAGGGAGAAAGGCTCCAGCTCATACCTAAGCTTGGGTTCAGGATGAGGCTTGGAGCAGATTATTCAGATGTTCAATGGTACGGAAGAGGACCGTGGGAGAACTATCCTGACCGAAAGACAGGCTACTTCGTCGGAAATTACAGCATGCCTCTCAAGGACTTTGCAGTTGACTATGCCGTGCCTCAGGACAATGCAAACAGAAGCGATGTAAGATGGTTTGCATTAAGTAATGGCAACAACGTCCTGAAGGTTACCGCCCTTCAGGAAATGAACTTCAGAGCATGGCCATATTCGGAGGAGGATCTTGAGGCTGCCAAGCACCCGCAGGATCTTCCGGACAGGGATTATGTCAATGTGAATATCGACTATAAGATCCACGGAGTTGGAGGAAATGACGGCTGGGGAGCCCGTACGATGGACGCATATACCATCGACGGCAATCAGCCTTATGAGTATTGCTTTGTGTTGGAGTGGAAATAAAATAACCCTGCCGTTTTAAGCGGCAGGGAAACAGACCACAACTTCTTTTACATCCTTCTTTTCTGCTGTGCTCCGGCACCTGTTCCCTTGTATTTACTCTGGGTGGTGTTGAAGCTGTATCGGAGGGTGATTCCATACGTGCGCATGGACCTCTTGCTCAACTGTCTGATCGAGTGGGCCTTGCTGTATATCATGATTTCTGTTGACTCATCATCAAGAATGTCGTTTGCGAATACTTCGACTGCAAGCGCATTCTTGAGGAACGATTTTCTGATCGATGCGTCCAGGGTGTTGGTAGACTTCTGTAGATGATAGACCCTGCTGTCTCCTTTTCCCTGGAAGGAATAGTCGCAGTTCAATGTGAATCCCTTCGGCAAGGTCAAGGTGTTGTCGAACTGAATTACAGGAAGAGCCTGATTCATCTTGACTTCCTTACCAAATGATTCCATTGTAAGCCATTGCTTGACAAGGGCCAAGGTAAGGCGTGGAGACCATATTCCTATGGTAGGTGTGGCGGCGACCATTACCTGCATTGTCGGTATGTTCTTGTGGAAATTGTCGTGATAGATGAGTATGGCATTGTCGGTTCCCTCTTGTGCTGTGGCGGTCTCGAGGATTGCATTCTTTACTGTCTGATAGCTGATTCCGGCCTGGATAAACTTCCATACGGCTGCAAGGGATACATCATGGTTCATCTCCGGTCTGAGCAGGGGATTTCCCTGCTGCATGCAGTAACGGTCGGTGTAAATGGGTGAGTTGCTAAGATAGCTGTAGTGAGGTCTGGCGGTCTTCGCCGAGTAATTGAGGAGGAGCTGGAAAGGACCGGCAACTGCTGAGAAAGATGCATTAGGATAGATGTTGTCATATGTCCTGCTCTGGTCTTCCTTGAAGACTTCATTCTCGTAGTATCTGAATCCGATATGTTCATATCTTGCCCCTACTGTCAGACTGCCGAATCTGAACGGGAAGATGTATTCTGCGTAAGCACTGGTCTCGAACTCCCTGATGGTCGTGAATGCGCTTGGTATGTAGCCTTCGCCGTTCAGATATTCGTCATATCTGCTGGTATTGGAATACTCGCTTCCGGCAGTGAGTACGCCGCCGAGGATAGGGTAGGTGAGGGTCAGCTTTGATGCATAGAGTCTGTTGTGAATATTGCTGACTGTGTTGAGGATGCGGTCATCCTTATGCTGGCTCAACTCGTTGTAAGTTGTTTTGCCGTTGGATCTGATGTCATGGAAATCGGCATTGAAGTCTATAGTCAGCTTGCCTGCAGTGCCGTTGTAGTACATGTTCAGTTCATGGGTAGGGCTCGGGTCGGAATGTCCCTCGGCGACAGTATTGGTCTCGTCGTCCAATACTCCGTCCAAGATCGCGATTGTACTGAAATCCTGAGTGGACGATGTTCTCAGGCTGATACTTGGCCTGTATCGTATACCGGTAGAGTGGTTGTCGCTTATCTGCCAGTTGAGACCAATGGTCGGGGTAAGCCCCTGCTTCCTTCCGTCGCGATGTCCTGTCTGCACGGTCTCAAGCATCTTCCTTGAACTCAAGGTCTGATAAGTCTCGGAATCCTGAAAAGACTCAGAATCTGAATACATGAGGGAGCCGAATATGTCAAGGCTGTTGTGCCTGTAGTTCATGTTTACGGTTTCATTCAGGTTTGTGTATTCCGACTGGAGCCATGATGAGCGTACATCGAATCCGAATCCGTCGCCCACCCTCCTGATAGTATGTATCCTGATTACTGCCTTTACGGTCGCATCGTATCTTGCGCCAGGGTTCTGGACTACATCCACGGACTTTATTTCCCTCGAACTGAGCTGTTCCAGTTCGGAGTTGTCCCGTATAAGGCGACCATTGATGTATATTATAGGAGTTCCTTTGCCGATGATTTCATATTCTCCATCCTTTGAGATAACACCTGGAAGTTTATCCAGTACATCGTTTGCAGACCCGGCTTCGGCGAGTACGCTGTTCTCTATGGGAGTCACGAAGGCATCACCCTTGATTACAGTCTTGGGGAGATAGCCTTTGACCACAGCCTTGCTGAGCATTTCCGAATCGGGGATCATACGGATCGTGCCCATGTCTTTGCCGTGTACTGCTTTTATGTAGGGGTCATATCCGATGAAGGTAATATGGATCATGGCAGCCTGCGGGGCCGCTTCGAGGACGAAGACTCCGAGTGTGTCGGTCATAGCTCCGCTGATGTAGGTTGAATCTGCCTCCTGAAGCATTACATTGGCATAGGCCAACGGCTCATTGTTTTCATCGATGACCCTTCCTTTGATGGATTGTGCAGATGCGTTCGTCTGAAGTGCCGCCAACACGAGTGGAGCGACGGCACAAAGAATCATTTTCTTGAAAGTTCGTCTCATACTTGATTTCATCTATAATGATTATACTGATCGTCCGGAACTTTTATCGGACGGCCCTGATGTTGATTTTGTAAATATGACGAACTGGTTCATGATATGTTGCAAAAAACTCCCTCCCATAGTCGAGATGTGCATGTTCTCTATATGGGAGGGAGTTGCTTTTTTATGTCAGCGGTTTACTGCGGTCTTCTGCGCATAGGTCTCTGAGGCTCGACCTGCTTGAAGTCCTTGCCGTGAGTATGTAGGCTTCGATTATTCCGACAGGCTGAATCCCGATCAGAACCTGTCAAGATACACAAGCGATTTCTTCCCGTCTGAACATCACTCTCCGTTACACCTTCAACTCATCAAGCAACAAATATAAAGGTTCAGGAGCAGGTGCCGAAGCTCAAAGCAGACTATAGAACCTGTTCGTCAGGTATCCTTTTACATCCTGCTCTTCTGTTGGTCTCCGGCACCGGTGCCCTTGTATTTGCTTCTTGTGCTGTTGAATCTGTATCTTATTGTCAATGAGGCTTTTCGAGTATCTCTTATATTATACTGTAATATTGAAAACACATTCGTTTGCGTGAAGATGTCGTCTTTTGCCTGAAGCAGGTCATGACCTCTTAATTCTACAGTCAAGGCATCGTTGAGGAATGACTTTCTTACTGAAACATCGACTTTGTGTGAAGGTGAGACACCCATGAAATCCCTCCAGAATCCGCAGTTGATATATGTGTAATCCGCATTGAACGTAAATCCTTTGCCGAGGTTGAAGGTGTTGCCGAATTCGAGCTGGACCATAGGTTTGTTACAATTGAATTCAAACGAGTCATAACGTATTGTCAGCCATTGTTTCTCGATGCTTGCTCCTAATCTCGGAGACCAGAACGAAATTGTCGGATTTACTGATACGAATGCGACCAGAGTCGGGATACCTTGCTCCAGATTGAACGTTTTGGACATGATCAGCTTGTCGTTTCCTTCTGCTGCAAATCCTTGTTGAAGAATAGCGTTTCGGGTGTGCTGGAAACTTCCGCCAAGCTGGATGTATTTCCATGCACTCATGAATGACAGGTCATGGGTAACCTCCGGAAGGAGGAAAGGATTGCCGACATCCACGCTGTATTTGTTCATATAGACGACAGAGTTCCTTAGCTGATGGTAGGTCGGTCTCTGAGTCTTGACAGCATAACTCAGCATGAACTGGAAATCACCGGCATGTGCGTCGAACGATATGTTCGGATACACATTGTCATATTTACGGCTACGGTCTGTCTGATATGCCTTGTCCTGGTAATAGTTGAATGCCATATGCTCGTATCGTAACCCCGCAGAGACTGATCCGAAGCTGAACGGATAAACAAAATCCAAGAATACATTCACGTTGTCTTCCTGAATTGTCGTGTTGGAAGATTCAACATATCCTTCCGGATTGAGATAATCATCTGTCCTGTATGTATATGTGTACTCCGTACCTGCTGACAGACTTCCCTTGCCGATAGGATAAGAGAAAATCAGTTTGGACGCATACAGTCTGTTTATGATATGGTTGCTCGTATTCAACGTGCGGTCATCCTGCATTTCGCTCAGTTCGTCAAATCTTTTGATTTCAGTATATTTACCTCCCAGGATATCTGTGTTGAAGTCGATATTCAGCTTGCCCACTGTACCGTTATAATAGAAGTTCATCTGATGATCGACTTTCGGGTCTGCATATCCGATTGCCTTTGTTTCGTTCACATCCTCAATGATCCCGTCAAGCGTCACATCGGCAAGTACATGATTTCCGTTTTTGCTTGATATAAGATAGTCGGGGCGGTAACGCAAGCCGATGGAATGGTTCTCATTGAACTGATAGTTAAGGCCGATGGTGGCTGCAAGATTGTTCGAAAGTCCTGAAAAGACAGCATTCTGGTCTACTTTCAGCAACTGGCGACCTTGCAGAGTCTCTTTGATGACTGCCTTCTGGAACCAATCATTCCTGGTATAGTTCAGCGAGCCGAAAACGTCGAAGCCCTTGTATCGGTAGTTCATGTTGACTGTTTCGATCAGGTCAGTATTCTCTCCCTGATAGGTTGTAGAACGCAGGTCGAATCCGAATCCTTCACCCTGTTTTCTGACAGTCTGAATCCTGATTACAGATCTGACAGATGCATCATATCTGGATCCCGGATTCATGACGACCTCCACTGCCTTGACTTCGTTGGAATTGAGCTGTTCAAGTTCCGCGTTGTCTCTTACCTGTCTTCCATTGACAAAGATAAGAGGTGTTCCTTTGCCGAACACTTCGAAACTTTCATCTTTTAAAGTCACACCAGGAAGCCTTTCCAGTACGTCAGTTGCTGATCCGGACTCAGCAAGCACGCTGTTCTCGATCTTTGTTACAAGAGCATCTCCATGAATCTCTGTCTTTGGAAGAGTTGCCTTGACTACAGCTTTTCCCAGAACCTCAGTGTCGGGCTCAAGTCTGATCAGCTCGAGGTCGTTCAAAGCCCTGTACTGGGTTTCATATCCGATGAACGAAATCTGAAGCCTGGCTGCTTCCGGATGGGATGATATTGTGAATCTTCCGGAAGTATCAGCTACCGCACCCTCGATATAGGTTGAGTCCGATCTTTGAAGAATGACATTGGCATATGCCAAAGGTGAATCATATTCATCTACGACTTTACCTGTGATATTTTGTGCAGATAAGGATATCGATGATACTGCCGTCAATAAGAAATACAACACGAATAGTCTTTTCATAATCTTAATTTTACAATTATGACGAACAGTTTCATTATTTGTTGCAAAAAAACTCCCTCCCATAGTCGAGATGAGCATGTTCTCTATATGGGAGGGAGTTGCTTTTTTATGTCAGCGGTTTACTGCGGTCTTCTGCGCATAGGCCACTGAGGTGCGACTTCCTTGTACTCGAAGTACTCGAAGTCGGCGTAACCCTTCTCGGTAGGGGACTGTGCCCAGAGTCCGAGCATGATACCTGTGAAGTTACCGAGAGTCTCTGTACTGATGAAGCGTGCATCAGCTACACCTGCTTCCTTGAACTTCTTGCCGTCTGTAGAATACCAGAGGTGGTACTGGTTGCGGTCTCCAGTGACGCGGAGCCATACCTTTCCGTCCTTGACAGAAACTTCCTCGCTGTGGTTGACAGGACCGAATGTGTAGTTTGTTCCCACAACCCATTTTCCGCCCTTCTTCCCTACATATACGTCATAGTGTCCGTTGTAGTCCATGTAGACAGTCATACCTGCCTTGTCGCCGTTGCTTGCCTTGCCGAGCTCCACGCATGTCTCTGCCTGGAAGTTGAAGTCCTCCTGACGGAAACCTACGAATGAAGGTGAGTTCTTAAGCTCGTTGAGACCCTCTTTCGATCCGTGCATGCGGAGCTTGCCTTTCTTGATTTCATATCTTTCCTCAACAGGTTTGCGGAGCCATGACCACTTAGGTCCGAGCGGTTTGTCGAACTCGTTGCGTGCTGGTTCTGCTTCGAATGGCTTGAGCGGAAGAGTAGGCACGTCCATCTTGAGGGCGATTTCTCCGTTGCCGTTCACTACCGGCCATGCATTCTTGTCCCAACGTACAGGTGCAAGGAATGTCTCGCGTCCGAGAAGGTGGATAAGACCTGAGTTTACGCGGAAAGCAAGACATACGAGCCACCATGAACCGTCATGTGCTTCAACGAGGTCAGCATGTCCCACACCCTGGATAGGGCTGTTCTGTGCGGCTGCTGTGAAGTGTGTCATGATTGGGTTGTGCGGTGCCGGATCGTATGGTCCTTCGATGTTGCGGCTGCGCGCGATAGTCTCGCTATGTGCGAACTCTGTACCGCCTTCAGCGATCATGAGGTAGTACCAGCCGTCCTTCTTGTAGATGTGCGGTGCTTCAGGATAGCGGCCGCCCATTCCGTTCCAGATGATCTTTGTGTCTGAGAGGATCTCACCAGTGTCAGGATTGATCTGGCTGAGCATTACGCTTGTACCTGTCGATCCTGTATACCAGCATTTTCCGTCCTCATCCCAGAAAAGAGAAGGGTCGATACCGCCCATGTTTACAGGAATAGGGTCTGACCACTCACCTGCAGGGTCTTTAGTCGTTACGATGAAGTTACCCAAGCTGGATGTGTTGGTTGTGATCATATAGAACTTGCCGTTGTGGTAACGGAGGGTAGGAGCATAGATTCCCTGGCTTGAGTTTGCGCCTTCGAGCTGGAGCTGTGACTCACGTGTGAGTACATGTCCGATCTGTTTCCAGTTGACGAGGTCCTTACTGTGGTAGATAGGAACTCCCGGGAAATACTGGAAGCTGCTGGTTACGAGATAGTAGTCTTCACCTACTCGGCAGATGCTCGGGTCTGGTGAGAAGCCCTTTACCACAGGGTTTGAATAGCCCTGAGCGAATGCGGCGGTTGAAGTTATCGCCAGAATAAGAAGGGTAAGTAATTTTTTCATTTTGTGTTATCAGTTATGTTTGTTTCGCCAAAGATATCTAATTTTTGGAAGCTATATGCTTTTTTCTGTCAGTTCGCGGATAATAAGTTCCCTTTTCATCTCTTTTCCGAGGGCATATTCGCCGAAATCTATAGATGTGCCGCTTAATATGCTTCCGATACAGAGGTCATCTCCCTTGAATATCGTTGCCTGCGCCTTGTTGTGGATTTCCCGGATTTTGTCGATCGCCTCCTTCGGGATTATAAGGTGACATGGGATGATGACCGAAACCGGGTTGAGGCCGATGGCATGTGCTACTGCGCGCACTCCTGCGCGGTTCTGGCAAAGCTCCGCAAAATCACTGTAGCTCACCAGTCTTGTACCATCCTTCCGTCCCTGCATGCCGATACCTCCGACCCTCTCGTCATCCCCTCCGGTCCTCTCGTCATCCCCGGCTTGACCGGGGATCCCCCCGTCATGCGTCAGCTCCCAAAGCTTCTTCCAGACCTTTTTCTGGAAATCCGTTCCGAAAAGCATCAGGTCATCCCACTGCACTTCCTGACGGAGCCGCCAAACCTCCTCGAAGTCTGCTGCAGTCGCGGAAATCTCTCCGTACAGGACTTTCTGTCCTGGTTTTCTTGCAGCCTGTGCCGCAAGATGTCCCGATATCTGTGCCAGCAGTCTGTAGTCTGTGGATACGGCCGCAATCTTACCGTCAATACGGACTATTATCCATTTTCCGCCCGTCTTGTCAGTTTTTCTGTCTGTCCTGTCAGTTCCCATAGTAGAAGATACATTTGAAAAGTTCCCCATCCCCGCATGCAACTTCCAAATATACAAAAACTTACCGAAATTTCCCACATCTCACCCTTTGCTAGGGTGCCATCTGTTACAGAAAAAGCCGGAAAAGTGTCACAGTGGTGCGGGACTCTAGTTTTTTCGTAGGGTGATCAGGGTGATTTCGGGGCGGACGCCGATGCGGGCAGGGAAGATTGTTTCACCCAAGCCCGGGTTTACATACAGGTGCTGAAGGTCTGTTTCCGGATTTCCATTTTTCTGTTGTTCAGTTCCGGAATATCTGCTACGGCTGCTGCCGGATTTGCCGGTGGAGTACAGCCCTCGGTACTGCGGGAACATGTACCTGCTCGGGCTCCATCCCAGGAGGGAGAACTGCATGGAGTGGGTGTGGCCGGAAAGTGTGAGAGGGAAGTCCTGCCCGATGATTTCGGATTCCCAGTGCAGCGGGTCGTGCGAAAGGAGGATGCGGAACATTCCGTCTGTGCCCGCGGCAGCTCGGGTCAGGTCGCCCTTCGAAGGGAAGTGTCTCGACGGGGAAGTGTTCTCCACTCCAACGACAGCAATGGAATCAATGCCGTACCTGATGATCGAGTTCCCGTTCATCAGAAGATTCCATCCCATTGCCCTTTCCTCTCCGATGAGCCTTTCTATGGCCATGCCCTTTTCTTCCTCGCCCATATTCGAGTACATGCTGTAGTCATGGTTGCCTAGAACCGAGAATACGCCGTCTGCGGCTTTCAGTCCGCTCAGGATTTCTGAAAGTCCGTTAAGCTCATCAGGTGTCATGGTGATGAGGTCGCCGGAAAAAGCAATCATGTCAGCCTCAAGTGCATTGATCTTCCCGACAGCTCTCTTCAGATGCTTTTCTCTTCCTATGAAGGAACGGGCGTGTATGTCGGAAATATGTACTATCCTGTATCCGTCAAAACCGGATGGAAGGTCCGTGAATCCGATTTCGACAGTCTTGACCTTGAAGATGTTTCTCTCTACCAATGTTCCATATAATATGAATACAGGAGGGACAAGAAGACTGATGAGTCCCCATAGGAAAGCCTTTTTAAATGCAATGCCTGCAGTCAGTTTAAGTATCGTGCTGACGATTGCATCTGCGGCAATCAGTGCGGTCCAACATAGGAGTATGATGGATAGTGTGGAGAAAATTTCTGCGCTCATCTTCTTCATTATATACGTGTCTGACGCAAATATAATGCATTTTTCCGGTGTGCCTGAAAGTTATCAACAGCACAAAATACTGAAATTCAATATTTTTGTTGATAAATAAAAAATTATTCGTATATTTGCAGCCCCCAAAATATGGGGAAATGAACATAAATTATTTATTTACAAACATTTATGCCTACAATTCAACAATTAGTTCGCAAAGGACGCGAGGTTATCGTCGAGAAGAGCAAATCTCGCGCGTTGGATGCTTGTCCTCAGAGAAGAGGCGTATGCGTACGTGTGTA
>JAFZFH010000066.1 GCA_017555965.1 Bacteroidales bacterium | reverse complement strand
CTACATTCACAATCCCTCACTTGTTTTGTGGCAGCCCGTCGCTCAAATTCTTAGCGATTGCGGTCTTCTCTAAATCACATGAAGCACCTAAGCGGTACCAGACACAAACTGGTACCGCTTTTCATGTTGGCTACTCATAATCGGAACGAAACGATAGACCTTTATCTTTCAGTTTTGTTTCGACCTCAGCAATTGTTTTTATGCCCATGTTTCTGACCTTCAGCAAATCAAATCTCGATAGTGCAGTCAGTTCTTCTAAGCTTCTCACATTGGCTCGTTTAAGACAGTTGAATGCTTTCACACTTAAATCCAACTCTTCAATGGATTGATGGATAATGGGAATCTCCTTCGGTGGCTCTTTCTGTCGTCTCTCTACTTCTGCCAGACCGTATTTAATATACTTCAACCGTGAAGGATGTCTGATTTTTCGAATTGCCTTCTCGCTGATTTGCCGGCATCTTTCACCCTGAATACCATATCGCTGACCAATAAAGCGCATAGGTATATGATCCCGGAAAAATGAGTATAGGATATAGATTTCCCGCTCAGTCAGTGTTTCCTCCAGGACACACTTTAAGGATGCATCAAAGTCAGGAGGAATATGGTTTTTCCACTCATCGTAATCTCCGTCCTTGAAAATACGCCGGAGAAGGTTCTCCGGCCACGGAAGTTTATGGATAGCTTGAGTGGTCATGCATTACCTCCCAAATCATTCACAACTTCTCTGGTGCTGATCTCTGTAATGTCATTCGTTACCAATTCTATCAGAAATTCCTTGATATACGCACTCTGCTTCTTTCGAATATCCTTAATCGCAGTCTTACCAATACTATTCATTGCCAGAAGATCCTTATCCTGCAACTGTACCAGATCTGCCATGGTTTCCACTTTGTTTCTGCGTAGACCATTGTTTACCCTAACAGAAAGCCGCAGATCTTCGATTGGAATACCATTCAGCCTCTCCAATAGACTTTTGGGTACATTCATTTCGCCTGTTTCTTCGTCGATATCTTCCCAGCGCTCTTCAATCCCCCGGTTAAATCCATCCTGGAACCCGCATTCACTTTCCAGACGGATCATTTCCCGGACAGTCGTCTTCAAGCCATACCGGATCAAATCGAAGTACTTCGGATTCCGGAGTTTGCGCAATGCATTGAGGATCCGTTCGTACACCTGCGAGATCTCAATTCCCAGTTCTTCCGCAATATCCCTGTAAGAGAATTCGAGATCATAGGCTAATCTCAGAATATCTTCATCTTCGCTGCTCAGCACGATCCTACGAACAAACTCAAAACTTTCCATCAGATCCGCAGGGGCATAACACTGCAAGTGGTACGCAGACGTTTCGCTTATGCTGCCCATTAGAAGATTCATAGGCCAATAGGATATCGTGATATCGTTTCTTGCTCTTGTTAGAATGCAGCTATATCCCTTTTTCTTCAGCAGTTCAGCAAGCTCGTTGATCTGGCTCTGATCAAGGCGGAATTCCGTCATCAGCTTTCTGTCATCTGCCTCAAGGAGTTCTTTCACGTCACGGATTCCTGCAAAGTACATTGCATTGTACGTCTCCTCAGAAGGCTCCAGGAAAGCAACTGGATGATTATGTCCCGGAAGATCAAAAAAGAGATTCGTGAAGGCATTTCCATGGTCTCCCACTCTTTCTTCCAAGCCCTTGATGGCATGAGTGTATCCTTTCCGATACCCCGCAATGTAAGCCTTCTGCAACTCATTTGTTACTCTCCAAGCAAGACCATGCCGATAGGTTTCCATCAGCAGAGGATCCTTCAGCTTATCTCCGGCATTGGCAATCACTTCTTCGATACGTTCCTTCTGGCGTCTCATCTTCTTGGCGATTGCTTCAGGCGGCATCTGCTCCATGAAATGCAGCACAATGATATCTGCTTCCCAATCAGAATAGGCATCCCGGACGCTATAGATCAGAAATGCTTCCATTTCCTTCGGAGCGTTCCATTTCAGTATCTCCAGTTCTTCCTGATCGAAGATGCGGCACAGCAAATTAAGAGGCCACACTTCGTTTTGATTGACTTCCATGTTTTATCCTCGCTTTCATTCATATTTCTTGGTTATTCAATTTAAGACTCATATTTCCTCCAACAAATTCGGTCTTTCCAGTAGGTTTGTCACCTCACAAATGAATTCTGCATCTTTGATCAAGCATAGAAGGGTTGCCCATGCGGACAACCCTTGTACCATCTCACGATTCTTGCTTCATTGCTCTTATAATCCTACTCTTGATGCCTTCAACTGCGTTTCCATAAGGGTACAGGCATTCTCCAGCGCTTGAATCACTTCAACAATGCCAAAAGGCCATTCCAGATGTCTTTTTTCGAAGGAGAAGAATTGGAACAGTCTCTGCTCAACAATTTGGTTAGTCTGTCCTCCCAGGATTTCCATCTTCGTGCATTCAACAAACACAAAGTCGCT
>JAFZFH010000065.1 GCA_017555965.1 Bacteroidales bacterium | reverse complement strand
TGCTTTATGTATTCGGCTTTATTCATCCTTCTTAAGTGTTGTCCCTTTCTCGTTGAGAACGTTTCTTGCGTGCTTGATGATCACTTTTCTCACGCCTTTGTCGATTGCCTTGAATGAATTTGTAAGCTTCGGAATCATTCCGTCCGCTACGATTCCCTCACTCTTCAGCTTTGCGAACTCTTCCGGAGTGATCGATGGAATTACGCTTGCGTCATCGTCCTTGTCATAAAGCACTCCGTCCTTCTCAAAGCAATATATCAGATCTACCAGATGTGTAAGTCGTCCGTCATCGCTGCAGTGTGTGCACTCCTCGCACCTGTGACATACCTCCCTTGGTGTCCTGTATTTATAATTGGACATTGCAATTGCAACCGATGCAGCAATCGTATCTGCATTTGTGTTCAGAAGATTGCCTTCGCCGTCGTGATTGATCGCATTGAAGACAGGTACGATGCCCTTTTCGAGCAGTGAGTATATGAACTTGGCGTTTACGCTTTCCTCTGTCACATCTCCCACATAGCCATAGTCCACGTCTGTTCCGAGGCTCTCGACATATACAGGTGCCCTTTTCTTCGCCTTGATCGCATTGCCGTCAGCTCCTGTGAGACCTATCGCATTGCAGCCCTCAGCCTGCAGCAGGGCAGTGATGTTCTTGTTGCACCATCCCGCATACACCATTGTCACGACCTTCAGCGTCTCCTCGTCGGTCACTCTTCGGCCTTCCACCATCAGCGGTGTCATTCCCATAGCCTTCTGCATCTGGCTGGCCATAACGCCACCGCCGTGTATCAGAATCTTCATCCCAGGCATTGCCGCGAAATCCCTGACAAACTCCCTCAGAAGCTCAGGATTATCCACAACGTTGCCGCCTATCTTTACTACTTTAATCATACCGTGAAATGTAAATTCCTGATTATCAGTCTTTTCCTGAAATTGCGTGCTGCCAAAGGGGAGCACGCATAGTCTGTAAGTGACTGTGGGTTAATTGTTTATATTTCACGCAAAATTTCTTTCAGGATGGTCTGGGCTGAAACGACACGGTTCGCTGCTTCAGGAATCACCAATGACTGCGGACTTTCGATCACTTCGTCAGTGACGATCATATTTCTGCGGACTGGAAGACAGTGCATAAAGAATGCATTGTTGGTCAACGCCATCTTTTCGCTGTCGACTGTCCAGTCACGGTCTGTGCAGAGGATCTTTCCGTAGTTGTCTCCGCTGTATGCTGACCAGTTCTTCGCATAGATGAAATCAGCGCCCTCGAAAGCCTTGCGCTGGTCATATTCCACTTTTGCTCTGCCAACGAACTCCGGTGCCAGCTCATATCCTTCCGGATGAGTGATCACGAACTCGTAGTCGGTCATATTGATGCCCTCGGCGAACGAGTTTGGAACCGCCTGAGGAAGAGCCTTCGGATGAGGTGCCCAAGTCAGAACGATCTTCGGCTTCTCCACCTTCTTGTGCTCCTCGATTGTAAGGAGGTCTGCAAGAGTCTGGAGCGGATGTCTTGTGGCAGCCTCC
>JAFZFH010000064.1 GCA_017555965.1 Bacteroidales bacterium | reverse complement strand
TTCGGAATAGGAATCGGAGGCGGAGTGATAGATCTCGTGTGCAGACTCTCCGGCTGCGAGAGGAAGGATGCACTTGATACATTATCTATAATAAATGGCAGGTACCCTGATGTGACAAGAGAATTTCAAACCACTCGCCGCGCTTCTGCAAAAGAATCAGCCATCAATATCATCCGTGTTGAGCAACGATTCGTCAGTCATTCTCTGATCAGGTATGCCGCATCAAGAGGGATTCCGGCCAACATTCTCAACAGCCAGTGTCAGGAAGTGACATTCAGATATTCCTCGAATGAATCTCTGAGGATTAGTGCTATCGGCTTCATGAATGACCTGGGCGGATATTCCCTCAGGAATTCAAAGACGAAAAAGAGCACAAGCTCATTCATCAGCACTATAACAATTCCAGACAGCGGTTCAGTCATAGTCTTTGAGGGATTCTTTGATTACTTGTCATATCTGGCCTATAACGGGATCGAGAACCCTGATAAGAGTGTTTGTGTCCTGAATGGAGTCGGCAATATCCTGCATGCCCTATCGATTCTTGAACAATATAAAGAGATATATCTATATCTTGACAATGATACTGCTGGCAAGAAGACAGCAGAAACTATAATCGGACATTGTTCCGCATGCGATCAGAACTGTGATACTGTCTGCAATGTGCATGACATGTCTCATCTCTATCATGCTCACAAGGACTTCAATTCCATGCTTGTAGAGATGATTTCCAAGAACAATTTACCCAGTAATACCAAAGACAATGGAAATCACAGTTTCAAAGGATGTCCAACAGAGATTGGACAAGATCAATTGGGATAACCTGAAGGACAAGTACGGAATATCCCGCGAAGCGGTCATGAGCAACCCTCACATAGCCTCACAGCTGGCATATGGACAAATGACAGACCTTATACACGGAAACACAAAGGAACTCTCCGGCCAGTTCTCCCTCAGGGCATATCCGACCGGCAAAGGAGAGACCTGGGAGGTCAAAGTATTTACCATGGAACGTGCGAAGACTGCCAAGGACAACATAGTTGTCTATAATCAGCCCATCACAAGTGAAAAGGTCAAAGAGGCTTTGTTTGAACGTACATCATGGGTTGATCATGAAGGGAACAAGAGAACCGGACTGGCAAATGCGAATGGTGGAAGACCGATCTCTCTTATGTTGGACGGAAAGAAGCAGGAATGCCTCGTGTCTATCCATCAACCGACCAACAGGGTCGTGATCATGCCGGTTGAGCAGGTCCGGTCATATATGTTTGACCAGAATGGAGACCTGCGTGGCAGAAGTCTTTATGGTGTCCAGTTCACAAAGGATCAGGCTAATGCCATAGTGGAAGGCAAAGCGGTCGTGATAACCGGACAGCGCAAGGACGGAACTGAATTCAAGTGTTGCGCTCAGTTCGATGCAGCCCAGCGCCAGGTTGTGCCATGTCATCCTACATGGTTCAAGGAAGCCATGAGGGCCGGAATGGATGTAGGACAGAAAGCGAGCAAGGAGCAAAGCCAGAATCAATCCAACAAGGCAGCGCAGGCACAGGACAAAGCCCCGGCAAAGTCTGCCGGCATGAAGAAATAGTCACCGGGGAGCCATGCTCCCCTTTCCCATGCACATATCATGTACGGAGCAATCATAGGGGACGTAATCGGTTCTCCTTATATGTACATCAATACGGATGATCGTTATTTCGACTTGGGTAAAGGTGTCCGAGGATGGAGTAAAGGACGCGAAGTTACGTTTCACCCAAAGACGACAGATGTCACTAACTTACTCTACGGAGTATCCAGATGGATGATCAACGACCCGTCCAGATTTTCGAGCAGACTAGTAAGCACGCTGCAGGAAACCTTAAGAAGCCATGCGGAAAGCGTTCATTCGCCTTTTTTACAGAGGTGGATGAACTCCGACAGCCCGAGACCGTCAAGCAAAGATGATGGTTCAGCAATCATATGTGTCATACCTGTTGCGCTAGCTGCGGGAACGCTGCCGGAGGCAATCTCAGCAGCCCGGTTCGTCGCCTCATCATTATGTTCGTCATCGGATACCATCAATGCATCAGAAGCCCTAGGCCAGGCTATTTGGATGGCAAGACATGGCAGAAGCAAGGACGATATCTCCTTTGCCATGCAGAATGACTTTGAGATTAACACACGCATAACTGAACAAGACATAAGGGCGGAACTGTCCGGAGCCACAAAGGAGCCGATTGTCGTAAATGGCATTGAAACCGGAGAACACTATTACAGGGAATCGGGTAAAATGGCAAGGGACAGCCTCACGCTGCTTACCGGGGCACTACACGCATTTTTCAAAGGCGTCAGCTTTGAAGATTCGGTCCGCCATGCAGTGGCATTAGGAGGAGCATCGAACACTGTGACATCAATTACAGGAGCTTTAGCAGAGGCATTTCATGGTTCCGTACCGGAGAAAATATCAGGATTGTGTGCCACATACATATCAAGTGACATCAAGGCTGGCATCAAGTCCTATGAGTCGATATGCATACAGAAAAAGGAGAGTACCAAATCATTACCAAAAGTCCCAGACAACTCCTTCAATATCATCAAACTGAATGATGGTCAGAAAATGTTTTCCGTAGCATCATACCGCACAGACATCATCAATGCATTAAAACAACGATTTGGTTCGGAGATCGTCATATTGAACCCATGGGAGTCTCAGGTTATGTTGCGAAATATCATGGCCAACATCAAATCAGGAACCTATCTTGAGGACAGTAGGCCGGATGTAAGGACTGTATATTTCCAGAATGGAGAATTCAGGACATCTGCCACGCTGGAAGGCTCAAATATGCCACCTATAAATGAGCGGATAGCCTCCCGTCAGCAATTCATCGAGATTTCTGACTATGCATCCATGGTAAAGACTGAGCTGCAGGCTAAGGTAGGTTATAACGGAGAAGGAAGCATTCATTTTGAGAATGCCTACTTTCCCGTCATTCTGTCTGACAAAGTGGAGATATGGAAAGGAGACAACTTTGCGGGTTCTGTTGGCATAGATCCATCTTCGGGATTATTGCGGATAAGCCAGGGTGGCGACTTCGGTCCAATGGAGTATTTGGGTCCACGAACTGAATCGGTATTCAGCTCGGTGAGCATCGACTCTGTAAAAGAGAGCATTGGCCGATATTGTCTTGATGAAGGTATAGGAATCTTCGACAAAAACAGGACATCGAATATAGAAACGGCAAATAAAGATGTCGCGTCTTCGAAGGATGTAAAGCTTAATGAAGCTATAGAATCACTTAACACCAAACATGCTCCCGCAATAAAATAGGCACCCCGTAGGATGCCTAAGTGTCGAGATTGAGGATATACACCTTACGTGTACTATCGGATGTGCAAATATAAAAATTATTTCCCATTGAAGAGTTTCTTCCGCCATCATGATCAGTTCCTGGAGTGGATGTTATTCCTCCTTGCAGAATTTTATTGAAGTTTTGAGACTAAGGATTTGCTTGTGCCGCAGTCTGGTTCAAGCATGACTTAACTTTGCATCTTGTAAAGAATGAACTGTAAGGGGTGTAATTGTCATACTTGTTTTACTGCTTAATGTCGTCTTGCAGATGGTAGGCGCAGGAAGCAATTGGGGAGAACAATCATTATGAAGCACATGAAACCGACACAGCCGAAGGGCATTGAGGATCATCTCAAGGACCTGTGCAAGGTCTACAGAGGCGAGGAGGACAATCCTCATGACGTGAACGCGCTGATTGACGAGGAACGTGCGATACAGTTTCTCAGATATCATCTGTGGGACGTGGAGAGAAGTATCCTTGAGAGGCCAGGATACTGGCGTTTCCTTGTCATAGAGCATAACGGCAGCCTCCCGGCAGACGATGAGGCGATAGCCCAGAGGATCTATGATTACGCAGTGAAGGTGAAGCTGGACAAGCTCAGCGAGATGGGCATCGACCTCAAGGGCATATACAGAAGATTAAACAAATAGGTCATGAAGAGTTCTATTCAGGATTGTTCCATGGCATTTTAATCTTGCGGAATGTCCGTTCACCGTCTTCCTTCATGTATCGCCATATCTCACCGGTGTGAATGTTTAGAAGGAAGCAGATCGAGACACTTTCACTGCTGAGATACAATTGATAGTTTACTTTATCAGGAACGACGACATCAGGATCTTCCCTTTCCAGTTCTTCGAATCCTTTCTTTTTAGAGATATATCTCCATACTTGACCGGTATACTTATCAAGTAAGAAGGCCTGTGAACTGCTAATGGTTGACTGGATGAATTCGTACCTAGCATCTGAAACCTGAGTGGATACAGGTATGGCTTTACTTACAGTTTCTGTCGTCTTGGTTACTATCTGCGCATGTGCTGAATATGTAGAGCAGAGACAGACTGTTACAGCGATTATTGCTATTATTCGTTTCATATTTCAATTTATTCAACTTCAATTAACCCGCTGTCATAAAGAGTGACTCCAGCAAAAATACCGTTGCCGCCCTCAATGTTGTTGTAAGACATGAAAGGTGTGGCCGACGGGAATTCCGAATATTCAGCCTTTCTTGCAGTGTCCCAAGCCTTAGCGTATTTGTAGAGCTCTTCTGACACACGGTAAAGGCGGAATGTGTATTTGGTTGTGCCATTTGAAGTCAGACGATTCACCATAACCTCTTTTGTATATTTCTGTCCATCGAATTCCTTGTCGTCAAAGAACATGACCAGATTACTGTTGTATCCTCGGTCATAGTCGATAGTCTGCCATGGGCTCTGATGGTTTGCAAGCAGCACATCTGTCTGTGCCTGTTCAAACAGATCTGTAAAAATCCTAGGTACAACATATGCTACCGATGTACCATATGGCAGTGGCCTTCCATTACTGCTTAGAACCAGCTGGGTCACCTCTATCATATAACAATCCCTCACATCAGGCTGATCCTGAAATGCAACTTTGAATTGAGCTATTTCTTTTCCAATACCCTGACTGGCTCTATCGTCAAGTGCGGCTACATAGTAATCAGGATTAGGCCCTGGAATAATGCCGGACGAAAGTGTCAGGTCTTTTATTTCCTGTGGAATTACTGTCTGAGCAGAAATCGGATCAAAGCCGTCAGCCTCTGCATGAAATTCAAGTTTGTCACCAGGCGCCAGCGGTTCTACTGCAAAATAGGCCTCAGATGGGAAAGTTGACGATTGTCCGGCATTGAGCTGAAGGTCAATTTCCTTTCCATTAACTTTGAAAGTCATTCTTGGGTTTACGATTTCCTTCTCTTTAAGTTCCTGGTTTACAGGAATAGTAGTGCGAAGCCAGAACACAGTAG